>RFJN01000530.1 GCA_003694875.1 Planctomycetota bacterium
CCTGCTGCTCGAGATCGGAGCGCACCGCCAGAGCCCGCGACGCGTGATCGCCACGAGCGAACACCCCGTCGACGTCGTCTTCGCACCCGAGCCGGACGACGCCGCTCGACTGCACGCCGCCGGTCTCCAGCTCGATACCGCCCGCGGCACCGCCCGGCTGCGCGCACCGGTCACCGTCGAGCTGCCCGCCTCGGTCCTCGAGTCGGCGCTCGGGCTCCGCTGGGCCGGTCGCACCGTGCCCGGCCCCGCCGACACGAGCCGCACCCTGTCGCCCGCGGACCGGTTGCGGCTGCGCACCGACGGCGACATCGAGCTGCGCACCTGCGCACCGGGCCACGTGGCGCTGCGCTGCACCGCCCCCCTGCACACGCAGCTCACCTTCGCCCGCGGCGGCCCGCCGGTACGCATCGAGACCGCGGCGGACACGCGCTTCACCCTCGGACGCCACCGGGCGCCGCCGCCCGCGAGCGGGTGGCGTCTCGCGCTCGATCGCCTCGAGGCGACCCATGTGCGCGTCCATACCGACGACGGCCTCGCGCTCGAGGCGAGGCGGCTGCAGCTCGAGCCCGAAGTGACGTTCGTTCTCTCCGGCACCGCCGCGCAGCCGGTGCGGCTCGCGTGGGGCGCAAGCCGGCTGTCCGCACGGACACTACGTCTCGCTCCGCGTCGGCTCGCGGCCGCCGGCGAGATCGAGGCGACTCTCCGCCCCGAGGAGCTGCCCGCTCGCTGGCGCTCGCGCCTGCCCGACGAGCTGCGCCACGGTCCGTGGCGACTCGAGGCCGAGGAGGCGGTCGTGGACATCGACGACAACGGCCGCCCGCGCGCCGCCACCGTCCTCGGTCGCCACCGCCTCGCGCGGCTGTGGCGCGATCCCGCCCCCGACACCACGGCCGCCTCGGTCGAGGGCGAGCGCATCGCGATCGCCCTCGCACCGACACGCACCCGCATCGAGGTCGGTCCCGCGGGCACCGACCGCGTGCTCGGCCGCGTCCGCCACGGCGGCGACACGGCGCAGGCCCTCGCGCTGCGGCTCGAGCTTGCGGACCGCGCGCTCGCGCTCGAGGGAGAGGGGCGGCTCGAGGCCTCGAGCGCCACCGCCGACGGGCAGCCGCGCGCCCAGCTCACCGCCCACCGCGCGCGCCTCGAACTCGTGCCCGCCGCCGGCCGCTGGCAGCTCGAGCGCCTCGCGGCGAGCGGCCGGCCCGAAGCCCACCTCGCCTTCTGGCCCGAACGCCTCCGAGCCGCGCAGCCCGATCCGGGCACCGCAACCGCGCTCGCCGAGCCGCTCACCCTGCGCGCCGGCAGCATGGAGGCGCGGTTCGCCGCCGGCGCGCTGCAGCGCGTGCACCTCGAGGCGGGCGAACGCGACACGGTGCGCCTCGCACAACGCACAGGCCCGCCGCTGCTCTCCCGTCTGTTCCCACAGCCCGCCCGCGCGAAACCGCCCGCCGCCCCGCGCGCCGAGTTCGTCGAGGCGCGACGACTGCACTGGGAGCGGGCCACGGGGATCGGCACCGCCGCGGGATCGCTGCGCGCCGAACTCCGGGTGCCGCTCGAGACGGCGATCGTGCCGCTCGCGTTGCGCGCCGACCGGCTCGCAGCGCAGACGACGTTCGACGAAGCGGGCCGGGCGCGCGTCGCCTCGTTCGAACTCGCGGGCGCTCCGGACACGCCGGTGCACCTCGAGAGCCTCGCCTCCCGCTACCTCGCCTTCGTCCTGGGCCTCGCCGCGCCGCCGGGCGGCCGCCCCGAGCCCCGGCCGCCCGCGGGACGTCGCGAATGGATCTCGTGCCACAGCGCGCGCTGGAGCGCCGCCACGCGCGCACTCGTGCTCGACGGAGGGGTGCGTGGCGAGCTCGGCGCCGCGCTGCCTCCCGAACTCCGCATCGCGGCCGGCGCGCGCGCGAGTGCCCCCCGTTTCGCGCTGCACGCCTTCGCCACCCGCCGCGCCACCGTGGCGCCGATCGGGCCGCGCCCGCGACGGCCGAGCACGATAGAACTCGCGGGCGAGGTGACGATCGCGGGGCCCGAGGACCGGCTGCGCGCCCGGACGCTTCGCTACGACCGCGAGCAGCGGCTCTTCGAGCTGTCCGGCCCCCCGCTCGAGCTGGATCTGCACGGGGGACGGCAGCGCTGGCGGCCCGGCGCACGCGTCCGGCTCCGGCTCGCCCGTTGACCCCGGACGCACCGCGCTACAATGGCGCCCGGATCGGTGCGACAACGGGGGAGCGTGCGGTGAGGCGAGCGAATCGGGCGGTGGCGCGCTGGCTGTGTGTGCTCACCTGCGCCCTGGCCACAGGCTGTGTGAGCGAGCCGACGATCGATCCCGTGGTCGACATCGAGGCGCACAAGCTCGTGGTGCTGCCGTTCTCCGAACCCCACCTCGCGCGCTACGAGAGCCGACGCGGCAACACGCTCGCCAAGATGGTGGCGGACTGGATCGCCGAGAAGCGGCGCGCGGACGAGGACGACGCGATCGATGTGGTGCGCTTCGACGAACTCGTGCACGCGCTGCGTGACGTCGATCCGCGCGACCTCGAGCCGCTCGAGGTGGCGCGTCGCACCGGGGCCGACTACGCGCTCGTGGGCGAGATCACCCGCTACGAGACCCGCCGGCGCGGGGACGTGGGCGTGATCCGGGGACGGGCGGAGGTGCGTCTCGACGTGCTCGACGTGGCGGCCGGTCCCGACCGGCCGATCTTCTCGACGCGCATCGCGGTACAGTATCCGCCCGACGACTACACCATGGCGGGCGTCATGCCGCTCACCGAGGGCGACGAGAAGGCGATCGAGACCGGGCTCATGCTGCGGCTGACCGAGCGCATCGGCGAGCTGTTCACCTACCACACCGTGCGCTGGCACCGGCGGTAGCGCTCG
>RFJN01000531.1 GCA_003694875.1 Planctomycetota bacterium
ACGACGGGGTGCACCTGAAGGTGGAGGGCACGGTCACCGGCACCAACGCCGCCGGCCTGCCCGTCGTCGAGGCGGACGAGGTGGATATCCGCTGACGGCCCGCTGTCCGCATGCGGCCACAGCGGTCCACAACGCGGGGCGAACCGATCCCGGTTCGCCCCGCGCTCGCATCGGCAGACTTCCGCCCGCTCCCCTCGGCCGCCGATCGTTCCGCTCAGCCGCCGCGCGCCGACTCGATCCGCGCGCGCAGCTTGCGCTCGAGCAGCCGCGCGAGCCGCGCCACCGCCCGGTCGGGATCGCGCGCCGCGCGCCGCAGCGCCGCAGCCACCGCCTTGCGCCGTTCGGGCGCAAGCGGCCACGGCACCGCCCCGTCGACGTAGGACACCCCCCGCGCGTGGTAGCCCGGCCGCTGCTCCATGTACGCCACCGCGTTCGCGAGCAGCTCGTCCACCGCGAGATCCTTCGGCTGCCCGATCCCGAGCCAGCTGTAGAACGGCAGCGAGGCGACGTAGTAGCCCTGTGCGCTGCGCACGAGCGCCGGCCCCACGAACCGCAGGTTGCCCGGCGCCTTGCCCGCACGCCCGGCGAGCAGCCGCGCCCGACACGGCGCGCACAGCCGCGGCTCGTCGAGGCTCGCACGCCCGAGCGTCACATCCAGCGGCGAGACGTCGAAGATCGCCCGGTCCATGACGCAGCCCCGGTCGGCGCAGCCCGCAGGTCGGCCGTTCGCCTCCGGCCACAGCCCGAGCACCTCGCCCGCCCCGTGCACGAGCGCGACCGCGAGCAGCGCGCGCTGGCCGATCGTGGGCTTGCGGTGCGCGAGCAGCCACGCCCGGTCGATCAGGATCGCGGTCGGGCACGAGCGCAGCACCCGCGGCGGATCGGGCACCGGCCGCGACTCGAGCCGGCTGTCGAAGATCAGCACGTACAGGTAGGCGCTCTCACCGCCGCCCTGCGGCGGGCCATCCATGTGCCGCAGCGCCACGAGCGCGGGATCCTCCCCCGCGAGCGCCCCCTCGGACAGCCGATCGTCGAGCGCGATCGTGATCCCCTCCGGCTTGTCGCAGTACCGGCGCAGAAAGCGCTCGAAGATCGCGAGTTCACGCGGCTTGGGCACGAGGGTGCGCACCGCGTCGATCTCGACGTGCAGCCGCGCATACGGCGCGCGCGAGAGATAGAGCCGCGCCACACCGTCCACCGCCGTGCGCGCGCCGGCCCGCTGCGTCCCGGACGGCCTCGCCGCCTGGCTCGGGGGCGTGTCGCGCGTGGCCGCGCAACCGCCCACCGCCACGAGTCCGCTGCACACGAGCGTCCACGCGGCCGCCCACCACCGGCGGCCTGTCCTCGCCCTGCGTCGCGTCACCACCGCCCTCCCTCGTCTCCGCGCCCCCGGGCGGCGACAAGGTAGCAACGGCCCGCGCGCGACGCCAGCGAGCTACTCGACGATGCGGCAGCGACCGCCGTGATCGCGCGCGAGCTTCTCCATGAACGCGCGCGCGCTCGCCTTGTCCTCGACGATCCCGAGCGAGCGTCCATCACCGCTGAGGAACGCCACGGTGTGCACGCGCACCCCGCGGGTGAGGTTCCACCGCGCCAGCTCGGCGCTGATCTTGTCCATGTCGATCGTGCGCCCGGCGGTGGGATAGCCGTCGCTCAGCAGCACGATCGTGTCCACCTGCGGGTCGGCGAACGCCCGCTCGAGCGCGCCGATCACGTTCGTCTGCCCCTTCGGCTCGAGCCGGTCGAGAAACGCCTTCGCCGCCTTGCGCGAGCGCGCGCTCACCCGCTGCAGCCTGCGCGACCACGGCTGCGGCTCGTCGCTGAAGGCCACGATGTTGAACGCCGCGCGCGCGGGCAACCGATCGATCACGCGCTTGAGTTCGGCCACCATGCGCTCGAACCGCGTGGGCCCCTCGCCCCCCGGCCCCTCGCCGAGCCCCGCCGGGGTGCGCACGCGCATGGAACCCGAGATGTCGATCACGAAGACGATCCGTTCGCTCAGCCGCTCGGCGGCGGGAAACAGCCGCGGACTGCGGCTGACGGTCGCCTCGTCGTGCTCGACGAGCTGTCCCCCGTCGCTCGGCGGACGCCAGCCGTCCCGGTTCGCCTCCCACCAGCCGCGCCACGCCTTGGCCCCCTCGAGCCGCTGCCCGGTCAGGCGAAAGAGCGTGTCCTCGATCTCCGCCCGCACCCGCGGGCTCTCGCTCGCTCGCGGCGCGAGCCGCTCGAGCGCGCGCACGAGTGCCTCGACCACCTCGGGGCGGGGCCGACGCGCGAGCCCCGGCAGCGCCGCGACCCGCACCTGCCAGGCGCGATCCTCGAGCGCCGCGAGCAGGGGCGCGGTCGCCGCCTCGCTGCCGCGCATGGCGATCGCCCGCACGAGCGCGGCGCGCTGCTGCCAGCGGCGCGCCTCGTGCGCCTCGCGCACGATCCAGCGGTCGGCCTCGGTGTTCTCGAGCGCGGCGAGCCGCGCCACCGCGGCCATGGCCACCGCCGCCGGCTCGTCCGGCGCGAGCGCGATCTGCAACAGGATCCGCGCCGCCTTCTCGCTGCCGTCGGCCTCGAGCAGCTTGAGCGCCTCGATCTTCGAGGCCTCCCCCCGCGCCTCGCTCCAGGCGCGCTCGAACGCGCGCAGATCGGCGCGCCCCGGCCCGCCGAAGGCGAGCACGAGCACGAACGCCCCGAGCCAGCCCACCACCGCCGGTCGCTCCCTCACGACGCCACCTCCTTGCCCGGCCCCGCCGCTCGCGCGCAGGATACCCGAGAGCGCGCCGGTGCGCCGCCCGTCAGCCTCCGTTCGAGAGAAAGAGCCCCCCGGTCTCGCGACCGAGCTCGCGCAGCAGCTCGAGCGGCG
>RFJN01000532.1 GCA_003694875.1 Planctomycetota bacterium
CCACGGCAGGGGGACGCGTCGCGCCGGCACGAAGTCCGGGCGCTGCTCGTCCTCGAGCGACCAGTGCACCTCGAGCCGATCGGTGCCCACCGCGTGCAGAGGACTCGAGGTCGCCGGCCCGAACAGGTCGCGGTGGTAGCGCACGCCCACCGCCCCGAGCACCTCGAGGTTGAGCCACGCGTTGCCGAGCTGCAGCGGATCGAAGGTCCAGCGCATCGAGCGCAGGCCCTGCGCGCGGGCGTGCTCGCGCTGCGCCCGCTTGAGCCGGCGACCCACCCCGCGTCCACGCCAGGCGGGGTCGACCGCGAGCATGCGCGAGGCGTGGTACAGCTCGCCCGTGTCCGGATCGCGGCCGAGCAACCCGAAGCAGAAGCCCACGCACCGCCTCGCGCCGTCCTCCTCGGTGAAGGCGCCGAGCACGATGCCGCCCGAACGCGCCACCGACAGCAGCTCGTTGACCGGTACGACGTCGAGATCGGCATAGCCCCACGCAAGCCGCTGCAGGCGCACGCACGCCTGCATGGCGCCGGGGGTGGCGAGCGGCTCGATCTGCAGCGCTGCCGTGCTGGGCGTACGCGGTTCGGCGGTCGACGACATGGCCCGAGTGTAGCGACCGCCCCCTCGAGTCGCTACCATGCCGGGCCTTTTGCCGCCCGGTGGGCCGCCGGGCGGGCCAGCGGGAGGAGATCGCGCACGTGAGCGGCAGGCGGCGACGCGTACCGGGGGTGCTCGTGCACGGAGGGGCCGGCGAGAGGACGCGCGACGGAGCGCGGCTCGCCCGGTATCGGCAGGGACTCGAGGAGGCGGCGCGCGCCGGGCTCGCGGCGCTGCGGGAGGGTGCGAGCGCCCTCGATGCGGTCGAGCGCGCGGTGCGCGTCATGGAAGCGTCCGGTGACTTCAACGCCGGGCGCGGCTCGAGTCTCGATCTCGAGGGCCGGATCCGTTGCGACGCCGCGGTGATGCGCGGCGCCGACCTCGCCGCCGGTGCGTGCGGCGCGGTGGGTGGGGTGCTGCACCCGGTCACACTCGCCCGCTGCGTCATGGAACGGACCGATCACGTGCTGCTCGTGGCCGACGGCGCCGAACGGCTTGCGCGCGAGGCGGGCCTCGAGCCGCTCGACGAACCGCCCTCCGAGCGGCAGCTGCAACAGTACCGCACCCTGCTCGCACGTCGCGAGGCGCTCGCCGCCGAGGCGGGGGGCGTCGAGCGGTTGCGCGACATGCTGCGCCACGGCGGCGAGGCCGACACCGTGGGCGCGGTGGCGATCGACGGGGGGGGGCGGCTCGCCGCCGCGGTCTCGACCGGCGGGCTGTGGCTCAAGCTGCCCGGCCGCGTGGGCGACTCCGCCATGGTCGGCGCCGGGCTCGCCTGCGACGACGACGCCGGTGCCGTGGTGGCGACCGGGATCGGCGAGGCGATCGCGCGCCTGTCGCTCTCGCGGGCGGCGATCGAGGCGATGCGCGCCGGCGCGAGCGCGCAGCAGGCGTGCGCGTGGGCGGTGCGCTACGCCGCCTCGAAGCTCGGTCCCGGCACCGCCGGGCTGATCGCGATCGATCCGTTCGGTCGGCCCGGTGCGGCCATGAACACGCCGTTCATGGGACGCGCATGGCTGCACGCGGAGACCGACGCGGTGTGGATCGGACTCGACGCCGAGGACGGACCGCCGCCGGTCGGGCGCGAGCGCTAGCGCTCCGCGCTCGTGCGCAGCACCTCGCGCAGGAAGCGGCCGGTGTGCGAGCGCTCGCACGCCGCGATCCGCTCCGGCGGACCCTCGCAGACCAGCTCGCCGCCGCCGTCCCCGCCCTCCGGGCCGAGGTCGATCACCCAGTCGGCGTTCTTGATCACGTCGAGGTTGTGCTCGATCACCACGAGCGTGTTGCCGCGGTCGGTCAGCCCGTGCAGCACCTCGAGCAGCCGGGAGACGTCGGCGAAGTGCAGCCCCGTGGTGGGCTCGTCGAGCAGATACAGCGTGTGGCCGCCGCGCTTCTTGCCGAGTTCGGCGGCGAGCTTGAGCCGCTGCGCCTCGCCGCCGCTGAGTGTGGTGGAACTCTGCCCGAGCTGCAGATAGCCGAGTCCCACCTCCTCGAGCGCCTTGAGCGGAGCGGCGATCCGGGGAAAGCTCTTGAAGAAGCGCCGGGCCTGCTCCACCGTCAGCTCGAGCACGTCCGCGATGTGCAGCCCGCGCAGCCGCACCTCGAGGATCTCGCGGTTGTAGCGCCGCCCCTCGCACTGCTCGCAGCGCACGTGGATATCGGGCAGAAAGTGCATCTCGATCCGGCGTGTGCCGTGGCCCTGGCACGCCTCGCAGCGCCCGCCCTTGACGTTGAAGCTGAAGCGCGAGGGATCGAACCCGCGCACCCGCGCCTCCTTCAGCGAGGCGAACAGCTGTCGGATCGCCCCGAACACACCGGTAAACGTGGCCGGGTTCGAGCGCGGGCTGCGGCCGATCGGACTCTGGTCGATCTCGACCACGCGATCGATCCAGCTCGCGCCCGTGATGCGGTCGTGCGCGCCCGGTCGGGGGATCGCACGGTGCAGCTTGCGTGCGAGCGCGCGGTAGAGCACCTCGCGCACGAGCGTCGACTTGCCCGAGCCGCTCACCCCCGTGACGCACACGAGCGTCCCGAGCGGGATGCGCACGTCGATGCCCCGGAGGTTGTTGGCGCGCGCGCCGTGGATCCGGATCGCGCGTCGCCCGATCGGGCGGCGGCGGCGCGGCAGCGCCACCTCGAGTTCCCCGTTGAGGTAGCTCGCAGTGAGCGAGTTGCGGTCGGCGAGCACCCGCTCGACCGGCCCGTGCGCCACCACCCGACCCCCGCTCGCCCCCGCGCCCGGCCCCATGTCGATCAGCCAGTCGGCCGCCCGGATCGTCTGCTCGTCGTGCTCGACCACGAGCACCGTGTTGCCGCGGTCGCGCAGTTCGAGCAGCGTCCGCAGCAGCCGCGCGTTGTCGCGCTGGTGCAGTCCGATCGTCGGCTCGTCGAGCACGTAGCAGATCCCGGCGAGGCCCGAGCCGAGCTGGGTCGCGAGCCGGATGCGCTGCGCCTCGCCGCCGCTGAGGGTCGCGGTCGGACGGTCGAGGGTGAGGTAGCCCACGCCGGTCTCGACGAGGAAGTGCAGTCGCTGCTGCATCGCCTTGCGGATGGGGCGTGCGATCTCGGCCTGCTCGCCGCCGAGTTCGAGCGAACGCAGCCACGCGAGCGCCTCGGCGATCGTCATGCGGCAGACCTGCGCGATGTCGAGTTCCGGGCCGCTGGGGGCGGCGAGCCGCACCGCGAGCGCCTCGGGTCGGTAGCGCGTCCCCCGGCAGGCGGAACACGGCTGCTCGGACATGAAGCTGTGCAGCCACGAGCGCACCCCCTCGCTCTCGGTCCTGCGAAAGCGACGCTGCAGTTCGGGGATCACGCCCGCGAAGAAGTGGTCGTAGCGCTCGATGTCGCGCGGTTCGGTGCCCCACAGCAGGATGCGCACGAGGTCCGGATCGAGGTTGCGCACCGGCACGTCGTCGCGCGCGCCGAAGTGGCGCAGAAAGTCCTTGAGCAGCCGGGCGTGCTGGGCGCCGAGCTTGCGCCCCCCGCGCTTCCAGGGGGCGACCGCACCGTCTGCGAGCGATCGGTCGGGATCGGGGATCACGAGTTCTGGATCGAACACCGGCTGCGTCCCGAGACCGCGGCAGGCCGGGCACGCTCCCTCGGGGCTGTTGAACGAGAACAGCCGCGGGCTCGGGTCGGGCAGCGCCGTGCGGCAGCGCGGACAGCCGTAGCGGTCGGACAGCACACGGTCGACGAAGCTGCGCTCGACCCGACCGTCGCCGTTGACGCGCGGAGTCTCGATCGCCGCGATCGCGATCCCGTCACCGATCCGCAGCGCCGTCTCGAGCGACTCCGCGATGCGCGATCGCAGCTCGGGCCGGGACGCGAGCCGGTCGACCACGATCTCGACGGTGTAGCGCCGCCGCCGGTCGTAGCGCGGCGGCTGCTCGACCGGAAGCACCGTCCCGTTGACGCGCACGCGCACGAACCCGTCCGAGCGCGCGCGCTCGAACACCTCGGTGGGATCGCGCTTCTCGCCGCGCAGCACCGGCGCGAGCAACAGGAAGCGGCGTCCCGGCTTGAGCGAGAGCAGCTCGTCGACGAGCTGCTCGGGCTGCCGCAGCGCGAGCGGATCGCCGCAGCCCGGGCAGCGCGCACGGCCGAGTCGTGCGAACAGCAGCCGCAGGTGGTCGTGCAGCTCCGTCGCGGTCGCGACGGTCGAGCGCGGGTTCGAGGCGGGCGGGCGCTGCTCGAGCGCGATCGTGGGCGGCAGCCCCTCGATGTAGTCGAGCTCCGGCTTGTCGAGCTGCTCGAGAAACTGGCGCGCATAGGGGCTGAGGCTCTCGACGTAGCGGCGCTGGCCCTCGGCGTAGATCGTGTCGAAGGCGAGCGTCGACTTGCCCGAGCCGCTCAGGCCCGTGATCACCACCAGGCGGTCGCGCGGGATGTCGAGGTCGATCCCCTGCAGCGTGTGCTGGCGTGCGCCGCGGATCCGGATCCAGCGCGTACCGCCGCCGGCGGTGGTGGCGGACGCCTCGGTATCGCCCGCCTCCGTCCAGGGCCCGGCCGGCTCCGGGCGGGCCGGCTGCGGGATCGCTCGCTCGAGCGGCTGCGGCATGCCGCCTGCTTCCTCCTCGCCCCGATCCGGTCCGCGTCCGGTGCGCGGACCGACCCGCATTGTAGCTGTCGGCTCGACGGGCACGGGGTGGTGCGGCGTGCGGCGGCTCAGAGCAGCACGAGCAGCACGAGCGCGAGCAGCCCGAGGGCGAGCGCGGAGGCGAGCACGACCCAGAGCACGAACGTGGTGAGGTTCTCGTTCTCTGCCGGCGGCGAGGAAGGCGCGGCGGGAGCCGGTGGCGGTGACGCCGCGCCGGGTTGCGGCGGCGGTACGGGCCCGACCGCGGGGGCCGGGCTCGCGCCGGGCGGCATGGCGGCCGCCGCGCCGGCGCCCGCCGCCACCGCTCCGCCCGCTGCCGCGCCGAGCAGCACCGTGTTGCCGGGGCCCGTCGGGGTGCCCGCCGCGGCCGGCGGGACACCCGGCGGGGGAGGCGGCGGAGCGGGGTAGCTCGGCGGTGGAGGATAGCCTCCCGGAGCCGGACCCGCAGGGGACAGCGCAGCGCCGGGGGCGGGGGCGATGATCGTGCGGCCAGCGCCCGGGGGACGCGGCGGGGCCGCTGCGGGGCCCATGCCGGCTCCCTCGAGCGCTATGCGAAGCGCGACCCCACGACCGAGTTCCACGACCGCGCCCGGGGGCAGCGGGGTGGGGCCCTGCAGGGGCTGGCCGGCGACGAAGCTGCCGGTGCTCGAGCCGAGATCGGTGACGATGATCCCGTTCGGCCCGGCCGTGATCTCGAGGTGCATGGCGTCGACGGCCGGATCGTCGATCACCACCTGCGCCGGCGACATGCGTCCCACCGTGATCCGTCCCGCGGGAAAGCGTTCGATCTGCCCGCGGCGCGGCCCGCCGATGTGTTCGACCACGATCTCCATGCGCGTGTCGCTCCCCTTGCCGTGGCGCGCGACGCGGCGCCGCCCCCACGTCCTACCTTACTTCTCGCGTCAGATCGTCGCAATCTGGTGACATGGAAACGGGTTGCGTTATCGGACATGTTCGGTTGCGTGGTCCTGCCACGTGGGTGGGAGGCGCGCACGGCTCCGGTGGCGGGCCGGGGGCGAGCGCATGCACGCCGCCGGTTGCGGTTGTCGAGCGCGGCGCCGCGCGGCAAGCTGAAGGGCATGGAGGAGACGCAGGCGCGCGTGATCGCCGGCCGCTATCGGGTGGTGCGGCCGCTAGGACGCGGCGGCATGGGCGAGGTGTTCCTCGTCGAGGACCTGCTGCCGCCCCGCCGCCGGCTCGCGCTCAAGCGCATTCCTCTCGCCGGGGACGGGCGGGCGCGCGCCGCGGCGCTCGAACGCGAGTTCCGCACGCTGCGCACCCTGCGGCACCCGCATATCGCCACCGTCGACGCTTTCGGCTGGATCCGCGACGGTGCGCAGCCGGCGGCGGCGTTCTTCACGAGCGAGTTCGTCGAGGGCAGCGACCTGTTCGAGGCGAGTCGCGGGCTTGCGCTCGCCGATCTGTGGCCGCTCGTGGCGCAGCTCGTCGCCGCGCTCGAGTACGTGCACGCTCGCGGAATCGTGCACCGGGACGTCAAGCCGTCGAATGTGGTCGTGGCCTCGCGCGAGGACGGCGCGGTGGCGAAGCTGATCGACTTCGGGCTCGCGGTGCGCGCCGCGCGCGGGGCCGCCGAGGCGCCGGCGGGGACGGTGCGCTACATGGCGCCGGAGGTGATCGAGTCGGGTGTGGTGGATCCGCGCGCGGACCTGTACGCGCTCGGTGTCACGCTGTACGAACTGCTCACCGGCGAGCCCCCGTTCGGCGGGACGGCCAAGGAGATCCTGCGCCAGCACCTCGAGCGCAGACTGCGGCCGCCGAGCGAGCTGCGGCCGGAGCTGCCGCCGGCGGTGGACCGGCTCGTGCTGTCGCTGTGCGCCAAGGATCCGCGCGAACGGCCGCGCTCGGCGCGGCAGGTGCTCGAGG
>RFJN01000533.1 GCA_003694875.1 Planctomycetota bacterium
CGCTTCGGCCAGCGCCCGGCGCAGTTCCGTCTCGGAGATCTCGCGCTCCTCGCGTTCGCGTTCGGCCTCGAGCTCGCGTTGCCGGCTCTCGGCGGAAGGCTCTCCGAAAAGGCGTTCGCGCACGAACCCTCCGATCGCCGCGAACACGGCAGCACCGCGCCGGTAGACGTCGTCGAGGACGGGCACGTGCAGTGCCCGCACGAGCTGCTCGTGGACACGCCGGCGCTGCTGCACCGGCCGCGATGCACTGCGTTCGCGCCAGCGGTCCGCCGCGCGCGTCGCGATCGCCCGGAGTTCGCTGCGGTAGCTCGCCACGGCGGCCTGCTCCTGCTCGAGCGCGGAGAGCAGCTCCTCGAGCTCGAGGGCGAGGGCGCGGCGGGCGCCGGCCTGCGCTGCCGCCCGCAGGCGGTCGGCCTCCTGCGCGAGCCGTTCGAGTGCCGTGCGCACCGCGGCCGCCGCCTGCGCGAGCGCGTCCGGACGCGCGGCCGCGTTCGGGAGTGCCGGCACGGTGAAGAGTGCGGGCGGCGGCGCGTCGGCGGGCGCCTCGCTGGCAAGCCGCGGGAGCACCCGTCGCTCGAGGTCCTCGAGCGGCTCCGGCTCGCTGTGCTTGTTCAGCACGAGCAGCACACGCTTGCCCCAGCGAGCCGCCTGCTCGAGCGTGCGCACGCACACCTCGTCGTTGTACTTCTCTTCGCTCGTGACGAACAGCACCGCGTCGGCCGCGATCCGCAGGTCCTCGGCCACGCGGTGGTTGGCCTGCAGCACGCTGTCGATGTCGGGAGTGTCGGCGAGTGCGAGCGCCGCGAAGCGCTCGTCGTCGTGGGTCAGCACGACGACACCGCCCTCGGAGGCGGGCTCGCCCGGCGGTGCCGACCGCTCGGCGAGCACGCGCTCGTAGCCGGGCAGAAAGCGCGGGTCGAGGAAGGCCGCGGCGCGATCGCGGTGGCACAGGATCGTGACGTGCCGGGTTGCGCGCGCGAGGGCAGACGGGCTGCCGAGCGGACGGCTCGCCACGGCGTTGGCGAGCGAGGTCTTGCCGACGTTGGTGCCGCCCGCCACGACACACAGCGCAGGCGGCGGTGGATCGCTCGAGCCGGCCGCGAGCTTGTAGCGGTGGATCCGTCGGCAGCGATCGATCTGCGCGAGCAGCCGCTCGCGATACGGCGTACCCTCGAGCGGACACACGCGCTCGAGCGCCCGCTCGAAGGGGGGCGTCGCGTGGGGGGGCGGGCCGTGGGGAGGTCGCGTTTCGCTCACGGCGTGACGCTACCCGTGCCCGTCTGCCCGTGCAAGCTCAGCGCGTGGCGAAGAGCGCGGCCGCATAGCCGACCACGTGCCCGGTGTCGCCCGAGACGGCGGCGGAGGTGCGGTGGTCGACGACCTCGGCACGCACCGCCCCGAGTGCGCGGCAGGCGTGCATGACGGCGACCGTGGGGCCGAGACCGCACATGCTGATCCGCTCCCGGGCGCACACCTCGAGCAGCCCCGCAGGGTCGAACGCCTCGAGGCGCTCGAGCGCGAGCGCGTCCTTGCGCTGTGTCGTCGCCTCGTCCTCGTAGTGGTTCATGTCGCTCGAGGCGACGAGCAGCACCGGCTGCTCGGCCGCCCGCACCGCGACCGCGAGCGCCTCGCCAAGAGACCGCAGCACGTGCGGATTCTGGGTGCCGACCACGATCGGGGTCAGCACGAAGTCCTCGCGGCGGTACTGCAGAAACGGCACCTCGACCTCGATCGCGTGCTCGCGCACGTGCGCGAGCGGTTCGGGTTCGAGCAGCGGCAGCGCGCCGCTGAGCGCCTCCACCATGGGCGTGTCGATCTCGACGGGCCCGAGCGGGGTGCGCCACCGGCCGCCCGGCCAGACCGACAGCGGCGGACCGAGGCCGGTGTGGTTGGGGCCGAGCACGATCACGCGCCGCGGCACCTCGAGTCGTCCGAAGGCGTGCGCGGCGCACACCCCCGAGAACATGTAGCCGGCGTGCGGCGCCATGCAGCCGATCGCGCCGGGCACCGGACCGGGCGGGGACGCCTCGGCGAAGCAACGCTCGAGCTCTGCCCGCAGCGCCGCCGGGTCGGCGGGATAGAACGCGCCGGCGACGGCGGGGGCCCGTTCGAGGGAAGTGGTCATGATCATGTCCTCGTGCAGGGACTCCGGCGGTGGCACGCGGCTCGCCTCCGCCGTAGCCATCGAGTGTAGCCGGATCGCCGGGAGAGATCACGCCATGCAGATCGATTCGTCGCCCGAAGCGCCGCCGGTCGGCCCGGACGGCAAGCCGTGGCACGGCAAGGTGTGCACCGAGTGCGGCCGACCGATCAACTACGCGTGGGCGGCGCGCGCCCCGATTCCGGGGCTGTGCGGCCGCTGTCACGACGGCCGGCGGCTGCGGGGGGTGATCGGGGCGAAGCGAGGCGAGCGCCGCGGCAGCGCTCGGACCCGGTCTGCTGCGCGCATCGTGGACGGGGACGAGGTGCGTGCGCCGCGCCCGATCGTGCGCGCGCTCGGGTGGTTCGCGCTCGGGGCGGGCGCCGGCTATCTCGCCGCGCTCGCCACCGCGGTCTTCGCCGACGACCTCTTCTTCCGCCTCACCCAGCTGTTTCTGCGCGCGATC
>RFJN01000534.1 GCA_003694875.1 Planctomycetota bacterium
CGAGCCGGGATCGAGCGCGGTGGGGGGCGCAGCGGCGGACAGGGCGCTCGTGAACAGCGACTCGATCCGCTCGCGCTCGCGTGGCGGACCGGCCCCCGCGAACTCGACCGTCGCCGGGCCGAGGACGGCAGCCGTTCGCACCTTGCCGCGTTCGAGGCGCGTGAGCACGAGCCGCGGTGGGCCGTCGCGGAGGCGTGCGGGCAGGGCGGCGCGCACCGCGTCCGGTTCGGTCGCGCTCAGCCCGAGGCGCAGCTCTCCCTCCGCGCCGCCCGGGCGCTTCCAGCGCAGAATCCGCGTCGGGGGATCCGCACTCTGGATCCAGGAGAGGGTGAAGAGGGGACCGGCCGCGTCGGCGAGTTCAAGGGGGCGGCCGCGCGGGTCGCGGCGCACGCGCAACAGCGCGCCGCCGGGCATGTCGAGCTCGGTGAGCAGCGCGCTGTGCTCGAGGTAGCGCAGGCGCGTGGTGCGGCCTGCGGCGTCGCGCACCTGCGCGAGCCGTCCCTGCGCGTCATAGAGATACCGCGTCTTGCGGCCGAGCGGGTCGGTGATCGAGCGCAGCCTGCCGCCGGCGTGCACGAGCCGCAGGCGCCGGCCGTCGTCAGCGACCATGCTCGAGGGAAACGTTGCCTCGCTGTCCGGATACGCGAGAGAGACGCTCGCGCCCTCGGGCCCCTCGATCCGCACGAGCCGGCCGCGGGTGTCGAAGCGCTCGCGCCAGCGGTCGGGCCAGCTTCGCTCGTAGCCCTTGTCACCGGGAAGAAGCGTGATGGGAGCAGCCGTCGCGGTGCCGAGCAGGGGGACGAAGCGCCCCGGTGTGGTCTCGACGTAGGGTGTCACCGAGCCGTCGCGTTCGCGGACCTCGAGTGCGGCGTCTGCACCCGGACGTTCGATGTGCACGGCGTAGCTTGCGCTCCAGCCCGGACCGAAGGGGCCGCGTGCCGCCGAGCGGTGATCGTGGTACTCGCGGCGCACGGCGACGGGCGGCCCCGCTCCCGGCAACCACGCGTCGATGAAGGCGAGGTGCAGACGCGAGGTGAGCGGGTCGATCCAGCGGGTGGGATCGGTGCGCGCGGTGCGCCAGTGGACGGGATACGGTGCGGCGCGCAGGGTGCCCGGCGGAACCACGGTGCGCGGTGACGGCGCAGCCGCGGCGCTCGCGCCGAGCAGCGTGAGCAGCAGCGGCCAGCACGACCACGGGAGGAGGCGGCGATAGCTTCGTGCCATGTCGTCGAACTCCGCCGCGGGGGTCGCACCGGTGATGATGTCGTGGCGATCCGACAGCCCGCAACGTCACCCGCGCGGCGGCCGCGACCGCACCGTCATGGGGTGAACGTCCAATACGGCGGTACAGGCGCTCCTGCGCGTCCGGTTGATCGATCGGGGCGCAGGCAGACCGGCGTTGGTCGTACTCGTACCGGTGCCGACGCAGCGCTGTTGACGCGCGCGGCGGTCGTGGCGAGCGGCAGGGGCGTGTGGGTCCTCGGTGCCGCGGGTTTGGGCCCCGCAAGCCGTGCGCGGCGGGCGGAGGCTCCGTTCGTGACCGGCCGTCTCTTGGCTGCGGCGGAAGGGTCGGGGGCGGCGAGGGGACGGTACGGGACCATCGATCGCCAGCGCGACGAGCCACGTAACGACGTTCTGCCGGCAGGGAAGGCGAGCAACACGGTCTGCCGTTCTTGCCTCAATTCGGCTTCGCGCCTTCTTATTGTCGACGTCAATGTCGATGGTTATATTTAGCTGAGGCATATCGCGTAAGACATCCGGAGGCGGCAGCGAAGGCCGGTTTCCGTCGGTGGGGATTTCTGTCTCGCGCAATGCCGGACACAGGGACGCGGACGAAAGGAGCCATGCCATGCACATGCCTCGCACCGTCGGAACCGTCGTTCTGCTGCTGTTGCTGTCGGGGGGCCTGGGCGCCGGTGAGGCCCGGGCGACGCCGGTCAGCGTCGATCCCAACGCCGGTACCATCAAACACGGTTCGGGCACCGCGATGGTGATGCCGCAGGAGGACTGGTGGGGGATCGGCAACTACACCAGCGGCAGCCACTTCGCGTTCGACGGCGGCTCACGGGGAAAGGCCTTCGGTATCTATGGACCGGACGTCTGGGCCACCAACGGCACGAACGGTGGGTTCATGGAGGGTGGTTACGCAGTGGGTAACGTGATACGGGTGACCGGTCCGGGCGGGACCGACTACTTGACGGGAGGCGGAAACGGCGGAACGGACACATACGACGCGGCCGCCGACCTGTACTGGGGATCCGCCACGATCGACTCGGCGGTCTTCGCCAACACACCCGGTGTGCCCGAGCCGGTGTTCGTCGATTTCTGGAACTACTTCGATGACGCCAGCGGGCTCGCAGCGCAGCTCGTGTCGTTCCGCCACCAGGGAGCAGCGGGAGACGCGAGCCAGCCCGTCAACCTCACCGCGAGCTGGAACAACCACTTCTTCGACGCGGCCACGTTCAATGGAGTTGCCTACAACGGGTCGGACCGGGTCACGACCGGCGACGGCGACAACCTCCTCGAAACGGGCGACGTCTGGGCCATGGCGGACGACACGAATCCGAACGTCGATCTGACGGTAGGTGCGCGACCGACAGCGGCGTTCGTGTGGGGCAACGTGGCGCCGGCCCTGCTCGCGGACACGGTGGTGTTTCGAACCCAGATCCTGAACAGCAATCCGGTTGCCTACGACCAGCGGGGGATTCGGGCGGACTACAGCTTCACGCTTGGCAAGGGGCAGACGGTGAGCCTGTTGTACTTCACCGGCGGATGGGCAACGCGAGCGGCAGCGCTGGCGGACCTGGCCCGGTTCCAGAACCTGCGCGTGGATGACCCGCTGGTTTCGTGGATCGGCAACCTCCCGTACGGTCCGTCTCTGGACACGATCGCCAACTGGCAATTCGCTTCGGTCGGCAACAGCGCGGTACCGGAGCCGGCTACGTGGGGGCTGGTTGCCGTCCTGGCGGCCGCGGTGTCCCTTGCCCGACGGGGGCAACGCAAGCCCCGGTCGTGACGGACAGCGCCGGGGGCCGTGGAGGCGCGGGGGCCCGAAAGGCGCTGCAAGGGCCGTGGGACCACGGGCGCCGCCGCGACGGCTGCACCCGGGTCGTCGCGGGCGGGCGGGCTCCGGCACCCATGACGGTACGGGCGCGGTTGGCGGCCGGCGCTGATCGGTCGCCACCGCGCACGGCCTGCCGACGATCGAGAGCGGCGTCGGCTCTCTTGCCGCCCAACCGTCCTGGCGAGACGAAAGCCGCGAGGCGCTATGCGGCGCGCCCCGCGCGACGACCGAACACGGCCACGACGGTATCGTTACGTGCTGAAGTCGCGGTCACATGGGCAAGCAGGGCGAATCGGAACGAGTTGCGGGTCTCGAGCGAGCACAACGACCGGATCGAGCGGGCGGCGGCTGTCACGCGACCGTCGCTCACCGCATTTGCGATCTCGAATCGTGTCGAGCGCGCTCGGGAAGTCTCCGAGCGGGCCGAGGTGACGACCCTGCGTCGCCACGATTTCGAAGCGTTGCTCGCGGTGTCCGACTGAGACAGAGAGCCTCCGGCGGCGCTCGGGCGAGCCAGGAGGCACGTGAAGAAAAACGCGATGGTCGATGATGCCGGCGGGTGCAACGCTCCACTCGGGCGGCACCACGAGCGTGTCGATTTCGACTCGCGTGCAGGCGCGCGGTGTCTTCGGCTACTTCACGATCCAGCGACTCCCAGCGCCTCCGGCGCCAGCCACCGGTGTGCTTCGTCTCTGCCCATGCAACACAACATAAGATGCATTATCGGACCCACTGCGTGGGGCGAGCTGCAGCCCGATCCCCCTGAGCCAACGGACGTTGAAGTCGCAACATGATTCTGGGAATACCCTTGCGTTGCTTCTGCCGCCGGTGCTACGGGCAGCCTTCCCGAGGAGGCGATCTACGGCGGGCGGATTACGGACACGCAAGACGCCACATACGTTGTCGGAGCGACGGTCGCGGTCTGTGCCGGCTGCAAGCGCCGGTGATTTCGTCGCGCACCGCGAAAACGCCCTGTCACGGACCTCCGCACGACGGAACCCCGACGTGCAGTGTGGGTTCCGTCATGCCTCGTCGGTTACCGCCAGGCAGGCGCTCATCCACTCGAGCCCCTCCGCCACACCCGCGAGCACCGCCTCGGCCGCCGGAGTGAGCCGCAGCCCGCCGTCCGGACCCTCCTCGAGCAACGCGCCCCCCTGCGCACGCGCCACCATCGCCGACACCGCCGCCGGACGCACCGCTGCGAACAGCCGCGCATAGTCCGCCGGCTCCACCGTCGGCAGATCGCCGCGCAACCACGACACCAGCTCGTCGCAGCGCGGTGCCCGGCGCAAGACCCGGCGCAGGCACGCCACCGACGCCAGCAGCACCCGCGTCAGCGCATCATCGAGTACCGACAGCGTCCAGATCGGGTCCGCAAACCGACACGCCCCCGTACCCAACCGCAAACCCGACCCGAACCACTCGGTTCCGCCCTCGATACGCACCGGCTTCCCTCCGTGGATGTTCGCTCCGAACAGCACCCTAACAGAGGGCTCTGACAGGCGTGTCGCCGGCGGTTGGCTGACGCCCGCGGGTCATTGCTCCCGGCCCCGCCCATCCGACGTTCGAGATGGGTGCTCGAAGGCGTCGGTGCAAACGCGCGGGCCCAACCCCGCATGGTCGCGGGTTCGAGATCGATCGCGCGCGGCGTGACGCTCGTCAGCGGCCGTGTCGGCCGTGGTGACGCCAGCCGCGGGGCCGGAAGCGGTACGACCGTCCGGGAACAGCGCGCCGGTAGCCGGGCACCACGCGCGTGCGCACGCGCGGGCCGATCCCGCACTCGCTGCCGATCCGCACGCGCGCCCACACCGTTCGATCGCGGCGAGAGCGAATGCCGGAGATCCCCGTCATGGGACGGATCGGCGCCTGCACCGGCGGCAACAGGCGGCGGCGGGTACGCACCCGCACCGGCGCGCCCACGATCACAGCCGCCTCGCAGGGATCGGGCTCCCGGACGTAGACGACGGGCGGTGCGAGCCGCCCCGACACGATCACGACCCGACCCGTGGAAGGCGGCTCGGTCGCCGCGACGGGTGAGCTCTCGTACGGCGGTTCCGAGGAAACCGGGGCGCGGGACGCCGGCTCGGCGTGCGCCAGCGACGGCGGTGGCTGCTGCAGCACCGCGGCGCGCGAGGATCGCTGCGGCAGCGGCTCGGAATCGGGAGGGGCACCGGCGGCAGCGCTCGCGCGGCCGTTCGCCACGATCTGCGCCGGCCCGTCGCCGCGCTCCCAGCTCACCACGATCTCGGCGCTCGAGCGCAACGGCACCCCGGGATCCCGGCGCCACGCCCCGTCGACGAAGCGGTGGCCGCAGCCCGGTCCGTGCACATGCCCCGGCGGCTCGAGGTGCCACACCCCGAGCCAGAAGAAGTGGCCGCAGTGCGGCGAGTGGCGGTGCAGGCTCGGAAAGGCCGACCAGCCTCGCACCGTCCAGTAG
>RFJN01000535.1 GCA_003694875.1 Planctomycetota bacterium
CCGGTCTCGGGGTCGACGAGCACCCAGTCGGTGCGGGCGCGGGCGAGCGGCCGCCGCTCGCCGTTGCGACGGATCTCGGTGTGCCGCACGCAGCTCGCCCCGTGCCAGCACTCGACCCAGGTGCAGCCCTCGATCTCGTCGCCCGCGAAGGCGGGCTGCACGTAGGTGATCTCGTGTCGCCGCACCACGAACACCCCGCCCTCGCGGCGATAGCGGGCGAGATCCCAGCCGACCGCCTCCGAGTGGCGCTTCGCCACCTCCTGCAGCCAGCGCACGTAGGTGATGTTCGAGATGTGGCCGAGATCGTCGACGTCGCGCGGATCGGCGACCCATCGCATGCAGAAGCGCTGCGGTTCGCTCCCGTTGGTCTCGCCCATGGCGCAGCTCCCCCGACGGCGGTCGCGTCGGTTCCGGTTGTAGCGTCTCGGGCGGGCTCCCGCCAGCGGTCCCCGGGGCCGTCAGCGCTGCCCGGGCATCCAGGGGGCGTAGCTGCGCGTCCGGTCGGCGAGGATGTCGGCGAGGATGCCCTCGATCCGCTCGCGACCGCCCTCGCGGGTCACGAACGCGAAGTTGGCCGCCGCGACCCGCGACGAGACGCGCGACTCGGCGTCGGTGCGCACGAGCCCGCGATCGCCGAAGGGGCCGGGGGGAAGGGGGCGGCGGATCTGCGCGAGGGTGCTGCGGCGGGTCCATTGCAGCGTCGGATCGGGGCTGCGGCGCAGCCACGGCACGAGCGAGGCGGGGCTCGTGGGTACGAGCTTCCAGTCGGGGTGGAAGACCACGCCGACGAACGCGCGCTGCGGCCCGAACCGTTCGGTGTGGGCGGCGATCAGCGCGCGCGCGTAGCGGCGGAACGCCAGCAGATCGCCGTCGAAACGGGGGTAGACCGCGATGCCCATCTCGACCGCCTCGGGCGCGGTCGCCTCGAGCTGCTCGAGCCAGGCGAGCGCGGGCTCGAGCGCCGCGTCGCGCTGGGCGAACACCCCGCGCACGATCCGCCCCTTCTCCCGCCCGGCGCGGGCGAAGGGGCAGATCTTGAAGCGTTCGACGATCTCGTGGACGTAGCGGTCGTTGATCCGCTGCACCTCGGCCTCGAACGCCGGCGGCAGCCGGTCGTCGGGCCGGGGCGGCAGCGGACGCACCTCAGCTCTCCTTCGTCTCGTCGCCCTTGTTCTCGTCCTCGAGCGCCTCGGGAGCGAGCGCCGCGAGCGGGCTCGCGGTGTCGAGCCGCGGGTGTCCCGTCTCGAGGTCGGTGCGCCGCAGTCCGGTGCCGTCGTTGGCGGCGTGCATGTCCTCGAGCGTGCCGACGAGCCCCCAGATCGCGGCGAGCACGTCGCCGGTGTGCGCGAGCTCCGAGATCGTGTGCATGTTGCGGATCGGGAAGCCGATCGAGGTCGCGGCGGCGTCGATGCCGGCGAGTACCGCCGCCATGGCGTCGGTGCCGGTGTCGCGCCCCACCACGTCCTTCTGGTAGGGAATGCCGCGCTCGCGGGCGGCGCGCTGCACGATCGCGTTGAGGTGCTCGCTCGCGATCGCACCGGTCGACAGCGAGAAGCCCTTGCCCATGGCGAGCGGGGTGAAGCGCTTGTCGCCCACCCCGGGCGCGGCGACGTAGTCGTGGTTCACGTCGATGCCGATCAGCACGTCGGGCTTGCACTCGCCCGCGAGCACCCGGCTGCCGAAGCGGCCGATCTCCTCGTGGGTGGCGATGCCGAACAGGATCCGGATGTTGTCGAGTCCGCCGCGCTGCGCGATGATCCGCGCCACCTCCTCGACCACGAAGCAGCCGAGTCCGTTGTCGAGGTAGGCGCCGTGGAAGGTGTCGGGGCTGAAGGCGCGGCGGATCGGGCGGTCGAGGATGATCGCGTCCCCGGCCCGGATCCCGAGTTTCTCCACCTGCTCTTTCTTCTTCTCGCCGTGGATCCCGAGTTCGAGGTAGAGCATCTCCTTCTTGAGGCCGGTGTCGCCCGAGCGCAGCTTGGGGTCGGCGAAGTGGATCGCGCCGATCGCCTCGATCGTGCCGCCCTCGATCACGCGGTAGTGGCCGGGGTTGTCCGGATCCTCGCTGAAGAGCTTGACGCGGTGGCCGATCAGCGTCACCGGCAGGAACGAGTCGCTGTCGACCCAGATCTTGCCGTCGTCGCCGATGCTGCGCACCTGCAGCCGGATCTTGTCGGCATGCCCCACGAGCATGACGCTCAGCAGGTCGTCGCGCCCGGGCTGGGTGTCGACCACGATCGAGGCGTTGCCGCGGAAGCGGCGCACCTGCCAGCCCTCGGGCATGAACGACTCGAACATGGGCAGGAGCACGCCCTCGGTCATGGCCGCCTCGAGGTTGATCGGGCTCGGGGCGGCGAGGATCTCGCGCATGCGCGCGAACTGCTCCTCGGGCATGGGCTCGGCCCAGGGGCGTGCGACGGTTTCGGTCATGGGACTCCTCCTGCGTCGTGTTGGTCGGCTGTCCGTGCTCGCGGGCCGCCTGCGGCGGCGGCGTCCTTGCGGGCCCGGCATGGTAGAGCGGGCTGTGTCGCGATACAAGGGGCGGTGGCTCGAGAGCGGGAGGAGCGAGCGTGGCACGTTCGGGACGGAGGGGCGAGCGCGCGCGGCGGCGCGAGCAGCAGCAGCGGGCGGCGCAGCGGGCGCCGCTCGGAACCTCGCTCGGGGCGCTGTTGCGGCAGCAGGGGATCGCGCCGGCCGCGGGTGCGGAGCCGGCCTCGGAGGAGGGCGGTTGCGCGGCGGAACCGGCTCCGGTGGACCGTGCGGCCGCGGGCGAGCGGCCGTCGCGCGCGGACACGCAGCGGCTCCTGGTGCGGGGGACGGTGCGGCTGCGGCGCGAGCGCAAGGGGCGGCGCGGCAAGACGGTGACGTGGATCGAGGGGCTTGAGGCGCGGCACAACGACCTCGCCGCGCTCGCGCGTGCGCTCGGCAAGGCCCTCGGTTGCGGGGCGTCGGTGCAGGGTGGGGGGGCGATCCTGCTGCAGGGCGAGATCGTCGAGCGGGCCGCGCGC
>RFJN01000536.1 GCA_003694875.1 Planctomycetota bacterium
CCCGGGAACACGGCTCCTGCAGAGGCGGAGCCTCCGGCTGCGGGTGCGGAAGGCGAGTCGGCGTCCACCGACGCGCTCGAGAAGGAGATCCTCGCCTTCCTCGATCGCAGCGAGCTCGCGCGCGAGGCCTACCGCTACCACTATGCGATCGTCTCGAGCATTCCGATCGCCGCCTGGCTCGGCCACTGGCATCGCGGGCTCGCCGCCGCGGCCCTGTTCGTCAGCCTGCTCGCGATCGTCTCGAGCTTCGTCTACCGCCACGGCGCGATCGTGACCCTCGGGCTCGGTCCGAAACGCTTCCGCTGGCGCTGCCACTTCCTGATCGCCTTCGGCTTCTACTTCAGCACGACCGCACTCAAACCCCTTCCCAGCTCCGTCGTCACCGACGCGCTCGGCAGCGCGATCCTCGCGCTGCCGCCGGCCCTGATCACCTCCGCGATCGTGCGCCGGATCGCCCCCCGGCGGCTGCCAGAGCGGCTCGCACGCTGGCCGATCGCGGTCGCGCTCGCGATCTACCTGTTCGGCCTGCTGTGAGCGGCCGCGGACGAAAGCTCTGAACACCGTCGGAAGGGAGAGCGAGAACATGCGTGCAAACCGTCCAATACGAGCCACGCTCGGCGCGGCGCTGCTGCTGACCGCCATGGGCATGGCCCCGGCCCTGGCCTCGCCGGGCGAGACCGGGCTCGAGGTCGGCTTCGGGCGCGTGTCGCTCGTGACCGAGATCCCGGGCGTGACGCTCGGGGGCTACGGCGGGCGCGGACTCGTGCCGGCGCAGGGGGTGCACGATCCCACGTATGTGAAGGCAATGGTGATCCGGACGCCGCAGCGCGCGGTCGCCCTCGTGACCTACGACCTGATCGGGGTGCAGCGCACGATCCTCGAGGCGATCCGGCGCCGCGGGCTGCCCGCGCGAGTGCGGCTCACCGCCGACGATCTGCTGCTGTGCGCCTCGCACACCCACGCGGGCTACGGCTCGCTCGCGCAGCGCACCGGCGGCCTGCTGCTCGACGGTCTCTTCTTCGTGACCTGCGGACCGTTCCGCCGCGCGTTCTTCGACGAGGTGGTCGAGCGAACGATCGCGGCGATCACCGCGGCGTGGGACGACCTCGCCCCGGCGCGCATCGGGGTCGGCTCGGGGCGGTTCGAGGGGCTCAGCCACAACCGCGGCCGGCACGGCGACGTCACCGATCCGGAGATCGGGCTGATCAAGGTGACCGATCCGCGCGGCCGGGTGCGCGGGCTCGTGGTGAACTTCACCGCGCACCCCACGATCCTCGGCGCCGACAACCTGCTGCTGTCCGCGGGCTATCCGGGAGCGCTGCAGCGTGCGCTCGAGCGCCGCTACCCCGGCGCAACCGTCCTGTTCACCAACGGCGCCGAGGGCGACACGAGTGTGAGCGTGCCCGACGGCCGGTATGCGAACGTGTGGGAGCGGGTCGAGGCGACCGGTCGCCGGCTCGCGGACTGCGTGGCGCAGATCGAGCCCGGGATCGAGACGCGTCCCTCGGTCGGGCTCGCCTTCCGGTGTCTGCGGGTGCGCTTCCCGGAGCCGAGCGGGTGGCGGGCGCGCCTCAAGTTCCGGGGCGGTCAGCCCGACAGCCTCTTCTGCCAGCTCGTGATCGGGGACGCGATCTTCATGGGCGTGCCCGGCGAGCCGTGCTGCCGGATCGGGCTCGACATGAAGGCGGCGGCGCGGCGCCGCGGCTTCCGCCACGCCTTCGTCCTCGGGCTCGCGCAGGACCACTGCGGCTACTTCGTGCACGCGTGCGACTACGGCCCGGGCATGGAGGAGAGCCACGACTACGAGAAGCAGCTCAACTTCTACGGCCCCGGCGTGGGCGCGTTCATCGTGCGCACCCACATGGAGACGCTCGGGCTCGCGCCGATCGTGACCGAGAGGCGCCCGGCGGCGGGCGCGGGCAGCCGGTAACCGGGGGAGGTGGCCATGGCCGCGACAGACGCGGTGCGGCTTCTGCAGATCACCGACATGCACCTCGTGGCGGACCGGGCGGGGCGGGTGCGCGGGGTGTGCGGCCACGAGAGCCTGGGCGCCGTGCTCGCGGCCGCACGCTCGCGGGCGCACGTGTGGCCGCCGGACGCGGTGCTCGCCACGGGCGATCTGTCCGACGACGGCAGCGCAGCCTCGTACCGCCACTTTCGCGAGCGCGTGGCGGGACTCGAGGCGCCGGTGTACTGGATTCCGGGCAACCACGACGATCGCGCGGTCATGGACGAGGTGCTGCCGGGCGGCAACGTGATGGCCGAGCGCTCGCTTCGCCTCGGCGCGTGGCAGATCGTGCTGCTCGATTCGCAGTTGCCGGGCGAGGTGCGGGGCCGGCTCGGCGTGCGGGAGCTCGCGCGGCTCGACGCGGAGCTCGGCGGTTCGGACCGTCCGCATGCGCTGGTGGTGCTGCACCACAACCCGTGCGACATCGGATCGCGCTGGTTCGCACCGCTCGGGATCGAGGACGAGGCGGCGTTCTGGGAGGGGATCGAGCGGCACGAGCGGGTGCGCGCGGTGCTGTTCGGCCACATCCACCAAGACTTCGAGCGCGTGCGGGGCGGGGTGCGGCTGCTCGCGAGTCCGTCGACGAGTGCGCAGTTCGCCCCCGGCACCGACACGCTGGTGATCGACGACCGCCCGCCGGGCTGGCGCTGGCTCGTGCTGCACCCGGACGGCCGCGTGGAGAGCTGGGTCGAGCGGCTGTAAGCGCGAGTCGCGCCCCGCAGGGTGGTGCAGGAAGGCGAGCGTCCACGCGCCGATCACCAACCACGCCACAGCCCGTTCGCAGCTGCGGGGTGGTGCCATGGCAAGTCACGTTTGGGATGGGTGCGGGCGGGGATCGACCCGGCCCCTACGAGGGGATTGGCGAAGGTGGTGTGGTCGGGAGGGCGGACATGGCGTGGCGCCGCGCGGACGCCACCGTCCACGACGCCTCCCGCACGCGGCGCCCCCTCTCCGCCTCCGTCACCGACCCTGCTCCCGCCCGCCGTCGGAAGCCGTCCAGCACGCACGCGACAAGGTACGAGCCGGCGCTTCCCGTAGGGGCGGGGTTCAACCCCGCCCGCACCGGCCGCGCCTGCTTGCGCCCTTGCACCGCCCTGCACGCCGGCCTTGCCATGGCCGACCGTGCGACGCGGCGCCGCCCGCGGCGCGCCAACCCGCGATCGCCAGCTCCGGCCGCAGGGCGCTAGAACGACTGGCCGAAGGTGAAGCCGAAGGTGACGAGTTCGTCGGAGATCCCGAGATCGAAACGGCCGAGGATGTTCGGGTGGATGA
>RFJN01000537.1 GCA_003694875.1 Planctomycetota bacterium
CACCAAGCAGCCGCTCGAGCTGCTCACCCACATCACGCTTCCGCCGCCGCGCGGCTGGCGCGCGCACTACATCAAGCTGCGCCGGCGCGGCAGCTTCGACTTCCCGGTGCTCGGGGTGGCGGCCGCGGCGCGCTTCGAGGACGGGCGGGTCACCGCGGCGCGGATCCGCGTGGGCGGGGTGGGATCGAACCCGCGCGCCAACCCCGAGGCGGAGCGCCGGCTCGTGGGCAGCACGCTCGACGACGAGGCGATCGCGGAGGCCGCACGCCTCGCCGCGGTACCGGTGCGTCCGCTCGACAACACCGACTTCGTCATGGGCTGGCGCAAGAAGGTCACCGCGGTGCACGTCCGCCGCGCGCTCGAGCGGCTGCGCGAACCCGCACTCGCCTGAGCGTCAGCCGGCGCCTCAGCGCTCGAGCCGCGCGACGAGTTCCCGGTCCACCGGACCGAGCCGGCGCGCCACCGCGAGTTCCTCGCGCGCGGGCTGCTCGGCGCCGGAGGCGAGCAGCGCGCGCACGAGCAGCTGCCGCGCCCGGAACGAACGCGGCGCGCGCGCCACCGCCCCCTGCGCCGCCTCGAGCGCCTGCGCCGGCTCCCCCGCCGCGAGCGCCGCCTGGGCCCAGACCCGCCACGGCTCGATCGACGGTCCGGCGCGCTGCACCGCGAGCTTGGCGATCGTCGCCGCCCGCCGCGCCGCCTGCTGCGCGCGCTCCGTCTCGCCCGTCTCCCCCCGCCGACGCGCCACGTCGAGCCACACACGCGCGAGCAGGAGGTAGGGCTCGTGGCGGGCGGGATCGGTCGCCCGGGCCCGCTGCGCGTCGAGCTGCGCCGGCACGAGACGACCGAGCCGGCGCGCCGCCTCGCCGCGCACCACCAGCGCGCCCACCCCCGGCTCGAGCGCGGCGCGCACCGCGCGGTCGGCGATCCGCCAGGCGCGCTCGGGTTCGCCCGCGAGCAGCAACAGCCGCGCCCGCCGTTCGAGATCGCGCAGCGTCTCGCCGCGCTCGGCATCGGCGAGCGCGACGAGCTGCGCGCGCGCCTCGCGCAGCAGCGCCGACACGCGCGGCTCCTCGCGCAGCGCCCAGCCCGGCCCCTCGAACAGCCGCAGCAGCGCCTCCCAGGCGCCCGCGCTGCGCAGCGTCGCGACCGTGCGCAGAAGCTCCTCGCGCGCCCGCGGCACCGACCACGCGAGCGAGGCGAAGCCGCGCGCGGCAGTCTCGAGACGCCCCGCCGCACGCTGCAGCCACGCGAGCGAGAACACCGCCGCGTCGTACAGCGGCCGATCGCGCACGACGGACGCAAGCGCGGCCAGCGCCGCCTCCCGGTCGCCCGCGGCCGCGAGCGCATGCGCGCGCCAGCAGCCGGTACGCCAGGCCTCGATCCCGGGGTCGAACGCGCCGAGCCGCGGCTGGCCGCGCGCCGCGATCCATTCGAGCACCACGCTGCCGCCGCCGGCGTCGACGCGCTCGACCGGGCACGCGGCACCGAGCAGCCAGCCCCCCTCGGGCGGCGGCGAGGGCAGGGCGAGCTGCAGCTGCACCGCGCGCTCGGGCGCTCCGGCCGGCCAGCAGCGCAGCGTCACCCGGAAGCCCTCGGCGGGCGCGCCGCCGTCGGCGCCAGCCTCCCAGCGCGGCCAGCTCGCCCACAGCAGCTCGAACGTGTACGGCAGGTCGAACTCGAGCGCACCCCAGTCGCTCCAGCGCGTGTGGACGGCGTCGTTGCCCGCGCTCGCCACGAGCCCGAACCGCAGCCCCGCGCCGTGCTCGCGCGCCTCGATCTGCACCGCGAGCTGCGCGCGGCCACCCGCGCCGCCGCTCCGGGCGACCGCACGCGCACCGAAGCAGCCGAGCCGCAGCGCGGCACCGAGCCGCAGATCGGTCGCGCGCACGCGCAGCCGACAGGAAAGCGGACCGGGACCGAGACCGAAGGGGCGCACGCACGCGAACGGCTCGTAGGGCGGTGCGTAGGAGTCGGCCGGATCGAGCCGTCCCGCGCGCAGCACGAGCCCGCCGCGCGTGGCCCACCGTACCCGCAGAGGATCGGTGACCCACCACGCGCGCGCCTCTTCGAGCCGCTCGAAGCGATCCTCGAGCAGGGTCCGCGCCCGCGCGAGCGTCTCGAGACCGCTGCGCAGCGGCGCGAGCGTCGCCGTACGCCGTGGCGCGAGCGACGAGAGCGTCGCCGCTGCCGCGCGCGCCTCTTCCCAGCGCCCCGCCTCGAGCAGCAGCGCGAGTCGAGCGGCGGCGAACCGCTCGCGGGCGGCGGGGTCGGCCACAGGCGGTTGCGCCGCGTCGAGGGCCGCGAGCGCCTCCTCGAGCCGACCGAGCCGTCCGAGCACGCGCGCACGACCGAGCACCGCCTCGCCACCGCCACCTGCCGCCGCGGGATCGTCGAGCGCCGCGGCGTAGCAGGACTGCGCGGCCGCCCAGGCGCGTGCGCGCTCGAACAGACGACCGAGCGCGAGCGCGTCGAGCGGCGCCGGCTCGCGGCGGCTCTCGGAGGCGACCGGCCGCACGGCGCCGGGATCCTCCGGTCGCCGGGGGCCGGCGCTGCGCCAGCCGGCGCGCACCGCCACCCCGAGCCCGAGCAGGACGAGGAAGGCGAGCACCGGCCAGCGCGCCCGCACCCGACGGAGACGGGAGGCGGCCCGCGGTGTGTCCGCACGGCTCGTCTTGGCTGCGGGGCGCCTGCGCCGTCCGCGCCGCGTCGCCTTGCGCCTCATGGCCCGCGCCTCCGGAGCCCCACCACGACCGCCTGCCGCGGGCCACCGAACACGAGCTCGTCGTCGCCATCCAGATCGAGATCGGCCGTGAGCGCCCAGCCGAACGTGCCTTCGGGAAGCACGATCCGCAGCACGCGAAGCCGATCATCCGCGCGTTCGCAGCACACCAGCAGCCGACGACGTGGCGGGCTCGCACCGTGGTCGGTGCGCCAGGTCTGCACGAGCGCGCACAGCGCCGGCGCCCCGCTCGCATGGAGATCGGCGGCGAGCAGCGCGGCGAAGCGGGCCGACCAGCGCTGCGGCTCGGCGGGCACGAGCGGCACGATCGTACGCCGACCGGGCCGGGCGGTGAGACCGGCGTCGAGCACCACGACGCTCGCCGGTGGCCAGCTGCGACCCGTCGAACGGTCCGCGCTGCGATCGAGTCCGAGCGCGAGATCGAGCGCGCCGTCGCGATCGAGATCGACCGGCACGATCGCCTCGACCGCTCCGATCCGTCGCCGCCAGCGCGTCCCGCCCGCCGGAGACGCCGCGGATTCGCCGAGACGCACGTCGCGGCCCCCCGGGCCGCGCGTGCCCACGAGCGCCTCGTCTCGCCCGTCGCCGTCGACGTCGGCGGCCGCGACCGCTTCCACCCGGGCGAGCGGCGCCAGGGCACCGCACAGGGCTCGGGTGAGCAGCTCGCCCTCGGGCCCGAGCTGCACGCGCCAGCCCTGCCGTCCCCCCTCGGCCGCCCGCGCCACGAGCAGCTCGCCGCCGGACGCCGCGCCGGTGCGCGCGAGCGCGAGTCCCGCCGCGTCGGCGTGTGCCGCAAGCGGCAGACGCGCCATGGTTCGCAGCGACAGCCGCTCGCCGGTGCGCTCGATCCGGAACACCCGCAACGACCGGCCGAGCTGCCGATCGCCGCCGGCGACCACGAGTTCGTCGCGACCGTCGCCGAGCACGTCCCCGCCGAGACACGCCTCGATCGTCCCCATGGCGTCGGGAAGCGGGCCCCGGGCCAGCTCGCGCCAGCGGCCTCCCTCGAAGCGTCCGCAACGAATCCCGTCGGTTCCGACGAGCAGAAGCTCGGGCCGGCCGTCGTGGTCCACGTCGGCGACCGCCGCCGCCTCGGCGCCGTCGCAGCGCACCGACTCGGCGAAGCGCGCCGCCCAGCGCCGCAGCCAGCGCGCCTCGCGGCGGAGTGCGGGCGCGAGCGCACCGCGGGCGAGCAGC
>RFJN01000538.1 GCA_003694875.1 Planctomycetota bacterium
CGACGGCAAGTCGGCCGGTGGTCACTTCAACCCCGAGGGGGTGCCGCATGCGCTGCCGCCGCACAAGCCGCGACACGTGGGCGACATGGGCAACCTCGAGGCGGACGCGAGCGGTCGCGCGCACTACGATCGCGTCGACGACCAGATCCGGCTCGGCGGTGCGCACGGGGTGATCGGACGCGCGATCGTCGTGCACGCCCGCCCCGACGACGGCGGCCAGCCCACGGGGCACGCCGGAGCGCGCGTCGCGGTCGGCGTGATCGGGATCGCGCGATCGAAGTGAACCCCCGCGGGAGCAAGCGCGGATCGGCTGCGGTACCGGGGCTCGAGTCGGCGGCTTCGGCTACGCGTTGGGGAGGTCTCGGCATCTCGCCGGGTCGAATTGTTGGCTCGTGTGCGGTGCGCGCGCGGACGCGGCGCCCTACAACACCAGCCGGACGCCGAGTTCGACCACACGGTCGGGCGGAATGTGGAAGTAGGCGGTCGCCTCGCTGGCGTTGCGCGACAGGAACGCGAACAGCGCGTCGCGCCAGCGCGGCATGCCCCGGTCCGCGCTCGGAATCAGGTGCTCGCGCCCGAGGAAGTAGCTCGCCTGCTCGACGTCGATCCCGAGTTCGGGGTGCGCGGACCGCAGCCGCTCGAGCAGACGCGGCACGTCGGGCTCCTCGCGGAATCCGAAGTGCATCTCGACCCGGTGGATCGTGGGCCGGAGTTCGGTCAGGTGCAGCCGATCGGACTCCGCCACGAACGGGACGTTGACGAAACGGACCGTCACGAGCAGCACGCGCTCGTGCAGCACGTGGTTGTGGCGCAGGTTGTGGGCGAGCGCGGGCGGGGTGCCGTTCGGGTTGCCCGTCAGGTAGAGCGCGGTGCCCGGCACACGCACCGGCGGGTGTTCGTCGAGCGAGCGCAGGAAGCGCTCGAGCGGTGGCGTGGTGCGTCGCAGGCGCACACGCAGCACCTCGCGGCCGCGTCGCCACGTCGAGAAGATCAGGTACACCGTGCCGCCGATCAACAGCGGCACCCACCCCCCGTCGTTGATCTTGGCCAGGTTCATGGAGGCGAAGGCGAGATCGATCACGAGGAAGCCGAGCGTCACGAGACCTGCCCGCCACAGGCTCCAGTGCCACAGCCGGCGGGTGACCACGAAGGCGAGAAGCGTCGTGATCACCATCGTGGTCGAGACCGCCACCCCGTAGGCGCCCGCGAGCCGGCTCGAGGTCTCGAAGCCGAGCACGAGCAGACACGTGCCGAGCATGAGCGCCCAGTTGATGCTGCCCACGTAGACCTGGCCGATCTCGTGCTCGGAGGTGTGTTCGATCCGCAACCGGGGCGCGTAACCGAGGTTGACGGCCTGGCTCGTGAGCGAGAACACGCCCGAGATCACCGCCTGCGACGCGATGATGGTGGCGGCCGTCGCAAGGCCCACGAGGGGATAGAGCGACCAGCGCGGTGCGAGCCGGAAGAAGGGATTGTGCAGCGCCGCCGGGTCCGCGAGCAGCAGCGCCCCCTGCCGCGCATGCAAATTCGCGATCCGGACCCGCTGGCGGTGCCCGGTGTACGCATCCGTTCGACCACGGCGAGACGGCGCCGTTGTCACCTCGAGTTGCGCGGCGGGTCTCCGCTCCGGCGGGGACGGGCTGGTTCCTCAGCTACGGAGCGCGTCGTCCGCGTCACCGCGCCCCTGCGTGTCGGTGGCCTCGCCCCCTCCCCGCACGCCGAGACGCAACGCCCGCAACGTCCGGAAACTTGCGGGCATGCGCCTTGTCGCTCGGCCCTTGCGGAGCCAGCCGGCCTGTTCGTGTGGGGACGGGCCGAGAGAAGGGCTGTTCTGTCCTGTGCCCTCGTTCCGAACCGGTTCGTTCGTACCGGCGTGAGCCCGCGCGTGCTCGCCGATGCGGACGGATTGCCACGACCGCGCGGGCCAGCGGCGTTGCCGGTGTGCGGGCAGTGGTGTGGTGGGGACCTGCCCTGTCAGGGCAAGACGGAATCGGGCTCCGCTTCGGTCGGGATCTGCTTGCCGCGGAAGCCCGCGCCGAGCCCGTGCATGGCCGCGTGGTAGGCGGCCTGGCCGAGATCGCCGAGGCCGCCAAGGATGTGCAGGCCCGAGCCGATGCCGAGCAGACCGAGAACGGCGACGGCAGGGCCGACGAGAACGGTCGACAGCACGCTGCCGAACAGCGGCGCGCCCGCTGCCGACAGCGCCGAGGTGATTCCCGTCGCAGCACCGCCGGCCACAGCGCCCGTCACACCGAATCCGGCGATCTTGCGCAAGCCCACCTCGAGGTTCTTGCGCGCACTCGCGCTATGGTCGATCCGCTCCGTGCCGTCGGCTTCGGTGACCACGAGCGCCTCGGCGTCGTTTGGTGTGCCCCACGCAGCCGAAGCCCCGGTCTTCGCCGGGCCCGAGCCGTTCACGCTCCCGCTCATGTTCCTCTTCCTCCCCGTGCACCCGGGCGCGACCGGTTGCGATATTGTTACACAAACCTGCAGGGCTGGCAGCGCCGGCGGTCGCAAGCGCCGGTGGGAAAGGTCAGCCACGTTGCAGTGGCGAGCCGAACAGCGAAAGGAGGAG
>RFJN01000539.1 GCA_003694875.1 Planctomycetota bacterium
ACCCGACTGGCGCCGACAGCAGGCGCTCGCGAAGGCGGCGCTCGGCGAGCGCGTGCTCGTGCACCTCGCGCTGCGGCTCGAGCGGCGCCTCGACTACCTCGTCGTCGAGGACCGGCTTCCGGCCGGCCTCGAGCCGGAGCGCGAGGGGGCTCGCGGGCCGTTCGATCGCTACGAGGCGCGACCGGGCGGTGGGCGGTTCTTCCTCGCGCACCTCGAGCCCGGCACCCACGTCCTGCACTACGTGGCGCGGGCGGTCACCCCGGGCCGATTCCGGGCGCTGCCGGCGCGTGCCTGGGGCATGTACGAGCCCGGCGTCCACGCGCGCAGCGCCGGGGCGCGCTTCTCGGTGCTCGAGGGGCAGGCGCCCGCGCGGGTCGAGACTCCCGACGAGATCGCGGCGCGCGCGCGCAAGGCGGCGGAACACAGGCGGTGGCGCGAGGTCCGCGAGGCGGTGGGGCGGCTGCTGCCGCTCGCGCTGCGCGCTCCCGTGCGCACCGAGATGCTCGCGCTCGAGGTGCGCGCCGCGCTCGAACTCGGCGAGACGAAGGCCGCGATCGCGGCGTACGAGGCGCTCGACGACCTCGATCCGGGCGCGGCCCGGACGCTGCGCCGCGAGCGGAGCGTCGGCATGGGGCTTGGCGCCGCCTACCTCGAGACCGGCGCGTTCGCGCTTGCGCGGGAACTGCTGCTCGAGCAGGTGCTCGCGCAGTTCGAGACCGACCTCGAGGTGGCCCAGGTCTACCGCAAGCTCGGCCGCGAGCTGCCCGCGCAGCGCTACCTGCTCGGACTCGTGCGCCGCTATCCCGATCGCGAGGCGGTGATCGCGACGTGGTACCGCACCGCGCGCCGCTACTACGATCTCGAGCGCCCGAGCGACGACAGGGGGCCGCGGCACTTCCGGCCGCCGGTGCGCGAGCGCATGGTGGAGGAGGCGTACGAGGCGTTGCGCGAGTTCATCGCGTTCTTCCCCGAGAGCTCGTGGTGCGACGACGCGCAGCGCACCGCGGCGCGCGCCATGGAGGCGATCGAGCAGTGGGCGCTCGCGGCGCAGGAGTACGACCGCCTCGTGCGTCGCTACCCCGACAGCCCGCACGTCGATGACGCGCTGTGGGGGGCGGTGCGTGCGCGCTACGAGGCGGGGCAGTACGACGCCGCGCTCGAGGCGGGCCGGCGGCTGCTCGCCTGGCGCCGCAAGGGCAAGAGCGGCGCGGTGCAGCGCTCCCGGCACCGCGACGAGGTACGGCTGCTGTTCGCGCGGATCTACCACAGTCGCGGCGCGATCGCGAAGGCGGTCGAGTACTACCGGCAGGTGGCGAAGCGATTCGACGACGCGCGCGCCTCGCTCGCGTTCTTCACCGAACCGCGGCTCGAACTCGACGACGTGGTCATGCTCGCGCCCACCGAGGACACGCTCCCGCTGCGCGCGCGCAACATCGACGCGCTCGCGTTCGAGATCTATCCCGTCGACCTCTTGCTGCTTCTCGCGACGCACCCGGATCTCGGCGACGTGCGCGGGATCGATCTCACCGGGATTCGCCCCGAGCGGCGATTCGAGGTGCGGCTCGGCGATAACCGCTACCGCTGGCGCACCGAGCGGGTGAAGCTCGGGCTCGACCGGCCCGGCGCCTTCCTCGTGGTGTGCAAGGGCGAGCAGGGGATCGAGGCGAGCTGCCTCGTGGTGCGCACGCCCCTCGAGGTGCGCACCCAGCGGGTGGACGGACGTTTGCGGGTCTACGTCGTCGAGCGCGAGGGGCGTCGCCCCGTTGCGAAGGCGCACGTCTCGATCTCGGACGGTCGGCGGATCCGGGCGCGGGGGCGCACCGACGCGCGCGGGGTGTTCGAGGCGCCCGCGTTCGGAACGCCCGCGAGCGTGGTGGTGGAACGCGACGGACAGTGGGGGCTGTGGCGGGCCGGCATGGGGGAGTGAGACGGTCATGACCGACGGTGGGGAGGCGATCGCGGGCGCGTCGGGGCGTCCGGTGCGGGTGCAGGCCGGTGCGGTCGAACTCGAGGGGGAACTCGCCGTGCCGCCGGGCGCGCGGGGGCTCGTGGTGTTCGCGCACGGCAGCGGCAGCAGCCGCCACAGCCCGCGCAACCGCTTCGTGGCCCGACACCTGCAGGCGGTGGGGCTCGGCACGCTGCTGTTCGACCTGCTCACGCCCGCCGAGGAGCGCGTCGATCTCGTGACCCGCGAGTTCCGGTTCGACATCCCGCTGCTCGCGCGCCGGCTCGTGGGGGCGGTGGCGTGGGTCGGTGATCAGCCCGAGCTGCAGGGGCTTGCGCTCGGCTGCTTCGGGGCGAGCACCGGAGCGGCCGCGGCGCTGATCGCGGCGGCGGCCGCTCCCGACCGTGTGGCGGCCGTCGTGTCGCGTGGGGGACGGGTGGACCTCGCCGGCGAGGCGCTCGAGCGGGTCGAGGCGCCCACGCTCATGATCGTGGGCGAACGCGACACGATCGTGCTCGATCTGAACCGGCAGGCGTACGCGCGCATGCACTGCGAGCGCGAGATCGCGATCGTGCCGGGGGCCTCGCACCTGTTCGAGGAGCCGGGCGCGCTCGAACAGGTCGCCGACCTCGCCGCCGCCTGGTTCCTGCGCCACCTCGGCGCCGCCACCGGTACCGCCATGTGAGCGCGGGAGGCCGCACGTACGGGGGCGTGGTCGCAGACCCATCTTCCCGGCTTTGAAGCTCCGTCGGGTGCAGTGCAGCAGGAATGGCAAAGAAGTTACACACGCCGACAATCCGACCTGCGTAGTGCCAGGACATGTTGCTTTGCGGCGGGTGCCCGGGTTGTGCGAAGCGGCCGGCTCGGACAGCGCCGCCCTGCCGTCTCCC
>RFJN01000540.1 GCA_003694875.1 Planctomycetota bacterium
GAGGCAGAAGAACGGAATCGCGGTCGCCAGAAACGGTCCGAGCAGACGCGCCACGTCCGCGTCGGTGCCCCCGAGCAGCCGCTCGGCGATGAAGGGGGCGGCCGACGTCATGACGGTGAACGACATCTGCGAACCGCCCAACAGCACCACCACCGCCACGAAGCGCCGGTGCCGCAGCGCCTCGAGCACCGACGACCACGCGAAACCGCCCCGGGCGGGACGGAGACGGACCGGAGCGTGCTCGCCCGCGGCACGCCGCGGGGCGCAGAAGTACGGCAGCGCCATGAACGCGGTCGAGGGCAGCGCGAACGCAACGGCGGCGCGGAAGAAGCCCCAGCGCTGCACGAGCGCCGGACTCAGCACGAACGCCGCCGCGGTCGCGAGCAGGATCCCCGCCCCGAGCAGGTTCGACAGCGTGCGCCGCTCGTCGGCACTGCCCTGCGCGTAGTCCTCGATCAGGCTCCAGAACGGGATCGCGTACAGGGTGTAGCCCACGAAGAAGACGAACATGCCGGCGAGCAAGAGCGTCCAGCGCAGCGCGAGCCCCATGTGCGCGTGCGGCGCGAAGCTCAGCAGCAGTCCCACCGCCGGCAGTGCGAATGCGAACCACAGCAGCGATCGCCGCTCGTGGCCGCGGCGGACCCAGCCGTCGCCAAGCACCCCCGCCACCGGATCGGTCACCCCGTCGAAGATCCGGAACGCGAGCAGCGCGGCCCCCACCGCCGCCCCGGAGAACAGCGTCGCGGCGCCGAGTTCGTTCGCCGCCTCCACCGGCTGCTTGGCGAAGCGGATCACCCACTGCAGAAAGAAGCGGACCAGACACATGAGGCCGAACTGGCCCGCCAGGAAGCCCACCCGCCGCCAGGTGTCCACGCACCCCGCCTCCCCGCCCGCCGCGCCACGGGGGGCGCGGTGCAGCTGCCGCTACAGTTCTTCCGGCACGTAGTAACGCTCGAACCGGCTCTTGTCGAACGCCTTGAGGTAGGCCTCCTCGCCGGTGATCGTGCCGTCCATGAGGTGGCCCATGATCGCGTCGTCCATGAGCTGCATGCCTTCGCCGCGACCGCTCTCGATGTACTGGTTGATCTTGGCCACCGCCCCCTCGCGGATGATGTTGCCGAGCGCGGGACTGCCGAGCAGGATCTCGTTGGCCGGCACCCGTCCCTGCCCGTCCGCGCGCCGCAACAGCAGCTGCGACACCACCCCCTGCAGCGACACGCTCAGCATGGTGCGCACCTGGTCCTGCTGGTCCTCGGGGAAGACGTCGATGATGCGGTCGATCGTCTTGGCGGCGCTGTTGGTGTGCAGCGTCGCGAACACGATGTTGCCCATCTCGGCGGCGGTGATCGCGAGCGAGATCGTCTCGAGATCCCGCAGCTCGCCCACGAGCACCACGTCGCCGTCCTCGCGCATGGCCGCCCTGAGCGCGGCGGCGAAACTGCGCGCGTCCTCGCCCACCTCGCGCTGCGTCACCACGCTGCGCTGGTTCTCGTGGGTGTACTCGATCGGCTCCTCGATCGTGATGATGTGGCGCGCCTGGTTGCGGTTGATGTGGTCGATGATCGCCGCGAGCGTGGTCGACTTGCCCGAACCGGTGGGGCCGGTCACCAGCACCAGCCCGCTGCGCATCTCGGCGAACCGGTAGCACACCTCCGGCACCCCGAGTTCGGCGAGGCTGCGGATGCGGGTCGGGATCGTGCGGAACACCCCGCCCATGCCGTGCAGGTGGCGGAAGTAGTTGACGCGGAAGCGCGCGACGCCCGGCACCTCGTAGGCGAAGTCGACGTCCATGACCTCGTCGAAGACCTGTCGCTTCTTGTCGTCCATGATCTCGTACAGCAGCGTCTCGACCGCGGCGTTGTCGAGCGGCTGGTCGGTGACCGGTTCGAGCGCGCCGTGCACGCGGAACTTCGGCGGCTGGCCCGCGAGGATGTGCAGGTCCGAGCCCTCGAGTTCGTGCAGCTTCCGGAGCAACGTGTCGATCTTCGCCATGCCTTGCGTCCCGTCCCTTCGCGCAGCCTCAGCCGGGCTGCGTCGCCTCCTCGATCGCGTACCACTCCACCCGCAGCCGACTCTGGCGGCCCGCGAGCGCGAGCACCGCCACGAACAGCAGCACGAACAGCGCGAGCGCGGCCTGCCACACGAGCACCCCGAGCCGCTCGAGACTCAGCGCGATCGCCGCCGCCGCCACCGTCGGCATGAGGATCCGCGGCTTCGGTCCCCAGGCGTCGACCGGTCGCGCCCGTACGCCGTCCGGCAGCGCGTGCGCCTCGCGTCCGAACGGACTCCAGCGCTCGCGCGCCTGCGGGTCCGGATACTCGAAGACCCGCACCCGCCGCCCCCCGGCCGCGATCAGCATGAACACCACGGCGTCCGGATCGGGGAGCTCGCCCGCCACGCGCACCACCTCGCCGTCGGCGTCCACCCGCAGCGTCTCCGCACCGCGGAGCTGCCGCTCGCGCCCGAGCAACCGCTCGAACTCGCGCGCCACCTCCGCGCCCTCGGCCCCGGCCATGGCGGTGGCGAAGATCTCGACCGC
>RFJN01000541.1 GCA_003694875.1 Planctomycetota bacterium
CCGGCGTTGTACGCCTCGTGGTTCGCGCACCGGCTCGAGGCGGGCTGGTGCGCGGTGCCCAACCCCATGAACATGCGGCAGGTGCGCCGGGTGTCGCTACGCCGCGAGGACGTTGCGGGCTTCGTCTTCTGGACCCGGCACCCGCGACCGCTGTTTCCGGTGCTCGAACGTCTCGACGAGCGCGGCGATCCGTACTACTTTCAGTACACGATCACCGGCTACGGGCGGCCGATCGAGCCGCGCTGCCCGCCGCTCGAGGTCGCCGTTGCGACCTTTCGGGCGCTCGCGGAGCGGATCGGTCCCGAGCGGGTGACGTGGCGCTACGACCCGATCGTCCTCGGGCCGGGGTTTCCGGAGCGGGAGCACGTTCGCCGCTTCGCCCGCATTGCGGCGGCACTCGAGGGAGCGACGCGCCAGGTGGTGGTGAGCGTGCTCGAGCCGTACCGCAGGACGCGACGCCGCACCGAGGCGGCTGCGCCGGGCGCGGTGGCGTGGGAGCGTGACGAGCCGTGCGAGCAGCGGGCGCGCTCGCTGCTCGCACGGCTCGTGGCGATCGCGCGGCAGCACGGCATGTGCATGGAGGCGTGCTCGCAGGCGGCAGACTACAGCGATCTCGGCATCGAGCGCACCCGCTGCGTGGACGCCGAGCGTCTCGAGTCGATCGGGGCCGGGCGGCGACTGTCGCGGGCGAAGGACCGGGGACAGCGCGCGCTGTGTCGGTGTGTGGTCAGCCGCGACATCGGGATCCCCGACACGTGCATGTTCGGCTGCACGTACTGTTACGCGACGCGTTCGGACGCGCTTGCGCGCCGGCGCCGATCCGAGCACGACCCGCGGGCGGCGGCGCTGTGGGGCGGCTTCGAGCCGCCGCCGGTTCGCGAGCCTCGGGGCGTGCGGCAGCGCTCGCTGTTCGAAGCACCGCCCCGACGGCGCGGCTGAGCCGCGGACCGGGGCGGGCGCTCAGCGCCGCCAGATCGTCTTCACGTTGGCGAAGGCGAGCAGTCCCTCGCGGCCGAGTTCTCGTCCGTAGCCGGAGTCCTTGATCCCGCCGAAGGGCAGGCGCGGATCGGAGCGCACCATGTCGTTGACGAAGACCATGCCGGCCTCGAGCCGCCGCTCGAACCAGCGAGCGTTGTCGGGGTCGGTCGTCCACACACTCGCGCCGAGTCCGTAGGTGGTCGCGTTGGCCAGTCGCAGGGCGTGTTCCCGGTCGCCGGCGCGCAGGCATGCCGCGACGGGGCCGAAGGTCTCCTCGTGGCCGACGGGCATGTCGGCGGTGACGTCGGCGAGGATGGTCGGCGGGTAGAACCAGCCGGGGCCCTCGGGGAGTTCGCCGCCGAGCACGACCCGGGCGCCGGCCTCGATCGAGGCGCGCACCTGCGCATGCAGGTTCTCGCGCAGATCGGCGCGTGCGAGCGGTCCGAGTTCGATCTCGCGGTCGAACGGATCCCCCATGCGCACGCTGGCGAAGCGGCCCGCGAGGCCCTGCACGAACTTCTCGTAGATCGAGGTCTCGATGATGAAGCGCTTGGCGGCGATGCAGCTCTGTCCGTTGTTCTGCAGCCGCGCGGTGACCGCGACCTCGAGGGCGCGATCGAGCTCGGCGTCGGCGCACACGACGAAGGGGTCCGAGCCGCCGAGTTCGAGCACACACGGCTTGAGCGCGGCCCCGGCGGCGGCGGCGACCGCGCGCCCGGCGCGGGTGGAGCCGGTGAGGCTGACGCCGCGCACCTGTGGGGCGGCGATCACGCGGGCGGCGGTCCCGTGATCGATGCGCAGCGACAGCAGCACGTCGGCGTCCGAGCTCGCCTCGCGCAGCAGCGATTCGAGTTCGTCGGCCACCCCGCCCACGTGCTCGGCGTGCTTGAGCAGGCACGTGTTGCCGAGGGCGAGCTGCGGTACGAGCGCCCGGATCACCTGCCAGAAGGGGTAGTTCCACGGCATGATGAGGAGCACGAGGCCGAGCGGCTCGGGCTGCACCCCCGCCTCGCCGGACTCGACCGGCTCGGGTCGCGGGGCGAGCATGGCGGGGGCGTGTTCGGCGTAGTGGCGTGCCGCCCAGGCGCACTTGCGCACCTCGGCCTCGGCCTGCGCGATCGGCTTGCCGACCTCGGCGGTGATCTGTGCGGCGTAGCGCTCCACCCGTTCGTCGAGCAGTTCGGCGAGTCGCCGCAGTACGCGTGTGCGATCCTCGAGCGGTCGCTCGGCCCAGCGGCTTGCGGCGCGTGCTCCACGCGCGAGCAACGCCTGCAGTTCATCGTCGGTGTGCAGCGGGTAGCGCGCGATCTCCTGCCCGCTGCGCGGGTCGATGCTCACCCAGACCATGACGCCTCTCCTCGCGTGCCGTCTCGCCCGTACGGTACCAGACGCCCCCGGCGGGCGTCGTCGAGGACGTCGGCGAGCTGGGCGGCGTCGAAGGCGCATGACGGCAAAACCGGCGCGCCCCGAGGAGGCGGGTTGGCCCCCTCCCCCTCGGGGGCGTGGCGTCGCGCGGACGCCTGCGGTCGTGCGCTGCGCGCGTTTTCAGACAGAGCCTAGCCGGCGCGGCCCCGCCGGACGAGCGCGACTACGAGCAGTCCGAGGGCGGCGAGAGCGAGCGCGCCGGGCTCGGGGACCGTCACCTCGGCGAGCTGGAAGGTGCCGAGCACCGAGACGTTGTAGGTGGGGTCGACCTGGCCGTTGACGGTCCAGTTGAGGTGCAGCCGGA
>RFJN01000111.1 GCA_003694875.1 Planctomycetota bacterium
CCCTTGCCGCCCGCCTCGCGACGGGCGTAGGGGCGGGTCGAGTCGGGGCGCACGAGCAGCGGCAGCCGCTGTGCCGCGCCGGCCTGTAGCTCGCCTCGAGCCATGGTCACCTCCGGTCTCCTCACGGCAGCGCGCGCGCGGCGCCGATCGACAACACGGTGAAGAAGAACACGATGAAGAGGCCCGCGGCGGCGCGGTACCGGCGCGCCCGTTTCACGCTCGGGTTGCGCGCGAAGGCTGTGGCGACGAGCAGCACCGCCGCGGCGAGCAGCCCCTCGGCGGCGAGCACCACCGCGTTCACCGCGCCGGCGCTGTGGGGGGCGATCCAGGCGAGCACCGCGAGGGCGAGCACGAGTTGCGAGCCGGTGAGCGCGACCGCGCCGCGCGGACCGAAGCGCCGGGTGTAGCTGTCGGCGCCGTCGCGTTCCTCGCTCGCGGCGAAGCTCTTGCGGGCGAACTCGAAGACGTTGAACAGCGCCCAGTTCGCCAGGGCCAGCGCCCACAGCGCGGGCCCGAGCCGCGGCAGCCCGAGCCCCGTCACCACCGACGCCACCGAAAGCCCGAGCAGTCCCGAGGAGACGGTGTGGGTGACCGCGTACGTGGTGAGGTGCGGCCGCAGCCAGCGTCCCACGAAGAACTCCCGGAACATGAGGTAGCTGTAGCCCACCGCCAGCGTGTGGGTGGCGAGGACCGCACGGCCGAGGGTGGCGGTGAGCGCCAGTTCGAAGACGGTCAGCGCACCGATCGCGAACCCGACCTCGCGGAGCGTGAGCAGGCCGCGCGCGAGCGGCCGGTCGGGGTTGAGGCGGCGGTCCACCTCGAGGTCCTTGATCTCGTCGAACAGCCGCAGCCGCAGGAAGTAGGACAGGGCAAGCGCGAACGCGAGCGCGAGGCGGAGTCCGAGCGAGCGCGCCGCCGCCGGGTGGAGGGCCGCGGCGAGCAGCCCGTTGCCCGCCACGAAGAGGCTCGCCATGGGGAGGTAGGCGGCGGGCGGAAAGCGCTCGCGAACGAACTGCGCCCAGCGGACGGTCGCGGCGGTCGCGGCACTCACCGGCGCCGCTCCGCGAGCCGGTCGGTCGCGCCCTGCTCGAGCAGCTGCCGCCGCAGCGCGTCGTACTCGACCTTGCTGTGGTGGCGCGGATCCATGGGGATCGCGTCGACGAAGTACAGCGCATCGACGGGGATGCGGTTCTTCTCGAAGCGGCGCAGCACCTCGCGCTCGATCCGGTCCAGATCGGCCTGCGGCGCGGGCTGCACGACCACGGCGGTGCGCTCGCCGAGCTCCTCGTCGGACAGGCCCAGGAACGCACCGCGCTGCACCCCCTCGATCGCGTGCAGGATCACCTCGGCCGGCACGGGGAAGAGGTAGCGGCCGGCGCGTTCGATCACGTTGTGGATCCGTCCGACGATCCACAGATCACCGCGTTCGTCGAGTCGCGCGAGGTCACCGGTGCGGTGCCAGACCCGCCCGTCGGTGTCGAGGATCTTGCTGCGGCGGAAGGCCTCGGGGTTGTTGTAGTAGTCGCGGCAGACGTGGTCGCCGGTCACGATGAACTCGCCCACCTCGCCGCGCGGCAGCTCGAGCGCTTCCCAGCCCGTCTCGGACAGATCGATCGGGCCCCGTACGATCCGGATGAACTTGTAGTCGAGCGCCGGATCGATCCGGCCCACGTTCACCCCCTGCTCGACGATCTCGGGATCCGGGTCGGTCTCGAGCGCGAGCATGGTGTGGCCCTCGATGTGGGCCATGGGCTCGACCTCGGTGGAGCCGTACAGCACCCACAGCTCGGCGTTGGGGGCGACCGCGAGCATGTCGCGCACGTTGTCGCGGCTGATCGGTGCGCCGCCGGTGACGATCCGACGCAGGCCCGTCAGCGCGACGTCGTGTTCGGCGCAGTAGCGCGCCACGCCCACGAGCATGGACGGCGAGAGCGTGGTGCAGCTGACGTTGTCGTGCAGGATCTGGCAGGTCAGCGCGGCCGGATCGCGCGGCGACGGCGCGGCGAGGTTGACGGCCGGGATCACCGTCGTGACGCCGGCGGCGAGGTTGTTGAGGCTGAAGATGGGGAACGCAGGCAGATCGACGTCGCCGGGCTCGTAGGGGATGACCTTGTCGAGCGCGCGGTGCTGCGCGGACAGGAAGCGGTGGGTGCGGTTGGCCCCCTTGGGGGTGCCGGAGCTGCCGGTGGTGAACGTGATGAGGGCGGTCTGCTCCGAGTGTACGGGGCACACCTCGGCGCGTCCGGAGGTGAACACGAGTTCCTCGAGCCGCGCGTCGTGGCGCACCCCCTCGCAGTCGCCTGCAACCACGCGCACCGCGAGATCCTCGAAGCCCTCGATCCCCTCGATCAGCTCGAAGGCCTGCTTGAAGCTGACCATGGCCTTCGGACGTACGCACCGCGCGCTCGCGCCGAGGTGCTTGCGTCGGGCCCACGAGTCGAGAAAGACCGCGATGGCCCCGAGCGTCTGCACCGCGAACATGGCGGTGTACAGCCCCACCCCCATGGGCAGGAAGATGATCACGCGGTCGCCCTCGCCGATCCCGAGTTGCTCGAGCCCCTTCGCGGTCTGGAAGATGAGCTGTTCGAGCTGCGCGTAGCTGATCTCGCCGGTGGGGAAGGGGCGGGTGTGGTCGCCGTCGAAGGCGGCCGACACCTCGCGTTCCACCCAGCGGATCGCGGTGCGATCGGGGTGGTTGCGCAGGTGATGTTCGATGTAGGTGATGACGTTGTTCTCCCGGACCTTGCCGGGGTGGTAGCCGATCGGCGGTGTGTGGGATGGTTGTGAGGTGTGGGGGCGCGTGGGGGTCTGCATGGGCGCTCGCTCCTCCCGGTGCCGCGGTGGGAAACCTGCGCCAAGGATAGCTGCCGTGCGCGGGGGCTGTCCAAGGACGGGGAGCAGGCTGGCGTGTCCCCCATGGCGTGGCGAGGCCGCGCTGCGGGCGGGGCAGGGGGCGACGCGGGGTGGTGAGCGCGTGGGGGCCGAGCGGAATCGGGGCTTCGGCGCAGGATCGGTGGGAGGGAACGGACCGGTGCATTGGC
>RFJN01000542.1 GCA_003694875.1 Planctomycetota bacterium
CGCCTCCGCCGGCGATCGAGGACGATCCGCTCGGCGGCATGATGGCGGCGGCGCCGGCCATGGCGCCCGTGGCCGCCCCGGCGGCCTCGTCCGCCGAACTCGAGTCGCTGCGCGCCCAGCTTGCCGCCAAGGAGCAGCAGCTCGCGACCATGCAGGAGCTCATGCTGCAGCGCGAGCGCACCATGGGCGAGATGGCGGCCAAGGCGAAGCAGACCGAGCAGGAGCTCGGTGCGGCGCGCGAACGGCTGCAGACGCTCGAGAGCCTCGAGAAGCGGGTGGCGGAACTCGAGCAGGAGCTCGAGGCGAGCCGCGCGCGCGCGGCGTTCGCCGACGAGCTCGAGCGCAAGCTCGAGGAGCTCGAGGCGGACAAGCGCATGGGCGACGAGCTCGTGCGCCGCATGAAGCAGGAGCGGGACGCGGCGATCGCGGCGCGCGACAAGGCGGAGATGGAGAAGTTCGCCGCCGAGAAGGACAAGCTGCGGGTCGAGAGTGCCACCGCGGCGGCGCAGCGCGACCGTGCACAGCTCGAGGCCGAGATCGCGCGGCTGCGCACCGAGCTCGAGCGGCTGCAGGGCAAGGCGCGCCAGAGCGAGGAGGAGCTCGAGGAGCGCTACGCCGAGCTCATGCAGCTGCGCGCGCAGCTCGAGGCGGCGCGCAGCGGCCCGGCCGCGCAGCTCGCCGCGATGCAGGCGCAGATCGACCGGCTCGAGCAGGCGCAACGCACTGCGCAGGCCGAACTCGAGGCCGCACGCGGCAGGATCGCGGATCTCGAGAAGGAGAAGAAGGCGCTGAGCGTGCTCGTCGACACGATGAGCGCCGGCATGGATCCGGCCGCGCTCGGCAAGGCGCTGCTCGAGCAGAAGCAGCAGGAGATCGCGAGCCTGCGTCGCGAGATCTCCGCGCTCGAGAAGGCGCTGCGCGAGCAGCAGCAGGACAGCGAGTCGCGGATCGCGGCCGCCGAGGCGGAGAAGGCCGATCTCGCGCGCCGGCTCGCGACGGTGCAGAAGCAGTACGCCGAGGTGGCGGGGCAAGCGACGCGGGCCGAGGTACGCGCGCGCTTGCAGCAGCTCGAGACCGAGCGCGCCGATCTCGAGCGGCGCGCCTCGGACGCCGAGGCGCGTGCGCAGGCGATCGAACAGGAGGCGGAGAAGGTCCGCAAGGATCTCGCCTGGGCGCGCGAGCAGCTCTCGCAGCTCGAGAAGGAGCTCGACCGGCTGCGCGAGGAACTCAAGGCACGCACGGAGGAGGTACAGACGCTGCGGGCCGAGCGCGACGAGGCGCGCACGGCGGCCGAGCAGGCGGCGCAGCGCGCGCGCGACGAGGCGCGGCAGCGTATCGAGACGCTCGAGCGCGAGGTCTCGGAGCTGCGCTCGGCGCTCGCCGACAAGGAGAGTGCGCTCGAGCGCCGCAACGCGCGGGTGGCCGAGCTCGAGCAGCAGCTCTCCTCCATGGAGGCGGCGGTGCAGGCGGGCGGCGAGGCGAGCGCACGGCTCGAGGCGCTGCAGACCGAACTCGCCGAGACGCGCGAGGAGCTCGAGGCGCTGCGGCGGCAGGCGCGCGACGCCGAGAGCCGTGCGCTCGAGCTCGAATCGGAACTCGAGGAGGCGCGGGAGCTGGCCTCGGGCGCGAGCGGCGAGCTCGAGAGCTGGAAGAGCAAGGCGGAGAAGTACGAGGCGCAGTGCGAGGAGCTGCGCCAGGAGCTCGAGCAGCTCGCCGAGGAGCAGATCGCCTACGAGAACGAGAAGGAGGCGCTGATCGAGGAGCTGCAGCAGGAGATCGCCGACCTGCAGGCGCAGCTCGGACTCTGATCGCCGCCCGAGGCGCTCGACCGCCGTCGAACCGCGACCGGCAACGCCGGGACCGGACCGGGGCTGTCACCGAACATCGCCTCTCTCGCCTCTGCCTTCCGCACCCCGCAGGGGCGGGGTTGATCCCAATGCCCCTGAGCGAACGCATTCCGGCACTCCTGGCATGGGTCTCAGGAATCCGTTGCGGCGCTTCGCTGGCCGACATTCCAAGGAGGCGGCGTACGGCGGGGCGGTTGGCGACCGGGCGAAACGCCACATAGTTGTCGGAGCGACGGCGTCTCGCCGTCGCACCATCGACGTCGGTGACTGTCCATTGCACCGAATGCCACGCCGGGCGGTGCAATGCTGCCCCCCCCACACCTCGCGGCGACGGCGAGACGCCGCCCGTCCGACGGTGACGGGCGGTGCAGGCTGTAAACGCAGGTGACTTCGTCGCGCACAGGCAGCCATGAACGTCGCCCACGGCGAGCAAGCGGCAACACCCTGTTCGCAAGCCGCGACACGAAAATGCCGATAACCACCGCACGGGGCACCCTGCCCTGCCTCGTCTTCATTCAGGGGCATTGGGGTTGATCCCCGCCCGCACCCGTTCCGTCGGGGCGCGGCGTTGCCTCGTGTGCACGGTCAAACGCACCAACGACCGCATCCGCGTTCGGCCCTCGCAGCGGCGCCATGCGCACGACGCCACGAGACCCGAACCAGCGCGTCCCGTAGGGGCGGGGTTGATCCCCGCCCGCACCCACCACGCAGGTGACTCGCCATGGCACCGCCCCGCGACTCCGGCTCGCCCCGGCCCAGCCCGCCGCGTTGTCCGCCTCCGTCACCCCGGACGCCGCAGCGGCCAGCGCTAGAGATAGTGCTGCAACAGGATCATGGCGCCAAGCGAGGCGCTGATCACCGCCCCCACCCGCCGCGGTGCGAGCGTCTCGTATGCCTCGGGCAGCAGCTCGAACAGCACCATGTAGACCATGGCGCCGCCGGCAAACCCGAGCCCATAGGGCAGCAGCGCACGTGCCTGCTCGACCGCCACGAACGCCGGCAGCGCGAGCACGGGCTGCGGCAGCGAGCTCACCACGCTCCAGCCGGCGCACGCGGCGAGGCTCGCCCCACGCGGCCGCATGACCGCACTGATCGCGAGCCCCTCGGGCACGTTGTGCACCGCGATCGCGAGCGTGATCATGACCGCGAGCTTCTGCCCGCCGCCGAACGCCACCCCGACCGCCACCCCCTCGGCGAACGAGTGCGCCGTCATGACGAGCACGAGCAGCGCCGCGCGCCGGCCGTGCTCGCCCTGCAGTCCGGCGAAACCGTGGCCGTGCTCGCCGAGCAGCCGGTGGCTGAGCACGATCGCCGCCGCGCCGATCGCCCCGCCAACCACCGTCTGCACGAGCCCGTGCGCCGATCCCTCGGCGAGCAGCCCGAAACTCGCCCCGAGCATGAGCCCCGCGGCGAGCGCGTGCGCGAGCCCGATCCCCCGCGCCCCGATCCGCCGCACGAACGCGAAGGGCAGGGCGCCGAGACCGGTGGCGAGCGCGGTCAGGAGCCCCGCGAGGCCGACCCACACGAGTTCGTTCAACTGGCCCCCTCCTCGCTCCGCCCGCCCTCAGTGCACCACCGCCTGCAGCAGGATCAGCGCCCCCGCCGCGGCACTCACCACCGCGGCGGTCGCCGCCCGCCCGCCGCCCCGGTAGGCGGCGGGAAGGGTCTCGGTCAGCGTGAGAAACAGCAGCGCCCCGGCGCCGAAGCCGAGCACGCCCCCGAGCGCACCGGGCCACTCGGGCAGGACAGCGAAGACCGCCACCGCAAGCAGCGCCTGCGGCGCGTCGCTGAAGACGACGAGGATCGCGACGTCGAGACCGCGCACCCCCCGCGCCGCGAGCACGCTCGCGAGCCCGAGCCCCTCGCACACGTTCTGCACCGCCATGGCGAGCGCGAGCGCGATCCCGAGCTGCAGATCGAGCGCCATCGCCGCCCCGAGCGCCACCCCCTCCGAGGCGGCGTGCAACCCGTGCGCGATCATGAGCCGGTAGCCCTCGATCGCGCTGATCGCCTCCGGCTCGAGCGGATCGAGCGCGTCGCCGCCGGTGTAGCGGTGGGTCCACGCGGTGTAGAGCGCGGCGAACAGCGCCGCGGCCACCGCGAGCAGCCCGCCGGTGCGTTCGAGCGCGCGCTGCATGAGCAGGAAGCCGAGACCGAGCATGAGGCCGGTGGAGAGTGCGTAGCCGAGACCGAGCGCGAGCGCGGGCACCCGCCGACCGAAGGCGGCCGGCAGCGCTGCGAGCGCGGCGGCGCCGGCGGCGAGCACCGTCACCGCGAGCACGACCGAGACCGGCTGCTCGACACCCACCACCGCCTCTCCTCCTCGCCTCTCGACCCGGGGCCCGAACCGGACTACGATTCTGCCATGCTACTCGCACTGTCGGTACGGCTTCCGATCTTCGATCTCGGCGCCGCCCCCTACGACTGGCTCACGCGCCAGGCGCTGTGGCGCGAGCAGATCGCGCGTGTGCTCGCCCACGTGCGCGGCAGCCCACGGCGCGTGCTCGATCTCGGCTGCGGTCCGGGGGTCTCGGCGTTCGTGCTCGCCGAACGGCTCGGACCCGACGCGCAGGTGACGGGGATCGACCTGTCGCCGAAGATGATCGAGCGCGCCGAGGCGCACCTCGCCCGCCGCTACCCGCAGCTCGCCTCGCGCGTGCGCTTCGAGGTGGCGGACGCCACGCGCACGCGGTTCGAGGACGCGGCGTTCGATCTCGCGGTCGGCCACAGCTTCCTGTACCTCGTGCCCGACCGGCCGGCGGTGCTGCGCGAGGTGCGACGTCTGCTCGCGCCGGGCGGCACGCTCGTGCTCATGGAGCCCAACGCGCGCGGCTCGCTGCTCACCGCGGCGCAGCGCGCCCGCGCGCACGCGGGCGAACTGCTGCGTCGGCCGTCGGCGGCGCTGCGCTTCGTGGCGTCCATGGTGCTGTGGCGCACGGTGAGCGGAGCGGCGGGCCGGATCGAGCCCGAGCAGGCGCGGCGGCTGCTCACCGAGGCGGGCTTCGACGCCTGCGAGATCCACCCCACGATCGCCGGTCTGGGGCTGCACCTCGTGGGCCGGGTGGCGAAGCGCCCCGCGGACACGGCCGCTGCGAGCGACCCGTAGGGGCGCGGCGAAACGGGACTGCCTGCCGCTGCCCCTCCGCCGACCGGCGCGCGCTCTCTCAGCCCGCCTGCGCGCGCGCTCGCGGCGGCTCCGCCCCCTCGTGCCGCTGCTCGATCGAGGCGACGGCCCCGCGGGGGGCGACGCGCCAGAAGCGGATGTAGAGCTCGTCCCAGCGATCGAGGATCTCGCGGGCGCGCGCGCTGGCGGTCCGCTCGGCGTGCAGCGCGATCAGCTCGAGCAGTTCCTC
>RFJN01000543.1 GCA_003694875.1 Planctomycetota bacterium
AGCGTCGCGGTGAGGGTGCGGTAGAGAATCGTGCCGAGCGCGAAGACGTCGCTCGCGGGGCCGACCGCCTGGCTGTCGCCGCGCACCTGCTCGGGCGACATGTACAGCGGCGTGCCGATGGCGACACCCGAACGCGTGAGGCTCGTGTCGCGGCCGGTGTCGTGCGCGAGCCCGAAGTCGGTGATGTGCGGCCTTCCCTCGGCGTCGAGCAGGATGTTGCCGGGCTTGAGGTCGCGGTGCACGATCCCGCGCTCATGCGCGTAGTGCACCGCGCGCGCGACCTGTTCGAGCAGCTCGGCGGCGCGCGCGGGCTCGAGCCTCCCCTCGTCCTCGAGCACCTGCTGCAGCGTGGGGCCCTCGATGAGCTCCATCGAGAAGAAGTGCACCCCCTGCTCGTGGCCGATCTCGTGGATCCGCACGATGCCGGGGTGCTGCAGCCGCGCGACCGCACGCGCCTCGGCAAGAAAGCGCTCGAGCTGCGCACCGCTGGCCTGCTCGCCGGCGCGCAGCACCTTGAGCGCCACGAGCCGGTCGAGTTCGAGCTGGCGTGCGCGGTAGACCACGCCCATGGCACCGACCCCGAGCACGCCGACGATCTCGTAGCCACCGATCGTGCGCCCGAGGATCTGCGACTCGCGGCCGGACAGCAGCCGTCCCGCCGCGTCGGCGTCCTCGCGGGCGGGCAGCCGGAGTGCGTCGGGATCGATCGCCTCGAGAAGCGCGTCAGGCTCCGAGATCGTGCCGCAGTGCGGACAGCGCAGCACCGCGCCGTCCTCGCCGGCGTGCTCCCCCTCGGCGAGCGAGAACGGCTGCTCGCACGCCGGGCAGCGCAGCAGCGGCCGTTCGATCCAGCGCCGCAGCTCGAGGTACTCGCTGGCGCGCAGCAGCCGCTCGCGCACGAGCAGCTGCCCGAGCGAAAGCACCGAGTCGGAGCCGGCGCAGCGCTCGCGCAACGCCGCGAGCCGCGCACGGCTGCACCGGCCGTTGACCGCGCACACATGCGCGGTGAACCGGTCCTCGAGCTCGCTCGTGAAGGCGCTCATGACCGCATGATAGGCCGAGACGGCGTCAGCGCCCCTGCGCGAGCCGCTGCGCGAACCGCTCGTGCAGCCCCGCGGCGAGCACCCGCTGCTGCGCGCGCACGATCGGGTAGGGGGTGCGCACGAAGGTGATGGTGTGGCGCTGCGCGTCGTGGATCGCGAACGAGGCGAGCGGCGAGCCGTCGCGCGGCTGCCCGACGCTGCCGGGGTTCACGAACGCGAGTCGTGCGGGGTCGAGCTCGATCTCCTCGCAGCGTCCGAAGCGCCGCTGCACCCGTGGCGGAGCGGCGAGCAGGGGTCGGTGGGTGTGGCCGAAGCAGCACAGCCGCACCGCGGGACGGTGCGTCTCGAGCCAGCGGTAGTTGTCGCGCAGCACCGTCGGGCGCGCGATGTACTCGTCGGGATCGCGGGGCGAGCCGTGCACGAGCAGGATCCCGGGCTCGAGTTCGGCCTCCTCCGGCAGTTCGGCGAGCCACGCGAGCTGCTCGGCTCGCAGCTGTTCGCGGCTCCAGTCGATCGCGGCGAGCACCGGACGCGCGACCCCGTCGCGGCAGCGGCCGAGGAGCATGCGCTCGTGGTTGCCCGCGATCACGGTGTCGCACGCCTCGCGCACCCGGTCGACGCAGGCGGCGGGATCGGCGTTGTAGCCGACGATATCGCCGAGACACACCACCCGGTCCACCCCGATCGCCGCGATGCGCTCGAGCACCGTCTGCAGCGCGTCGACGTTGGCGTGCACGTCGCTGATGATCGCGGTGCGCAAGCGGTTCCCCCACCGTCGGTCGGCCGCTAGGATTGTCCCGTTCGGGCCCCGCCGCGACAACCACGCGCGGGCTCGCTCGTATACGAGTTGCCCCACCACCCAAGCGGAGGTGAACGACCATGTCCCTGTGTTGCCCTGCGCGTTCCCGACCCGGGCGGTGTGCCGTCGGCCTCGCTCTCGTGCTCGCGCTCTCGTGCGCCCTCGGCGCACGCGCCGACCGGCCCTCGTCGCAGGACCGGGACGCCACGACCACCCGACGTCGGGTCGCGGTGACGTACGCGCTGCACTACGTGGCTCGCGCCGAGCCGCCGGCCGGCACGGACGAGACGGTGTTGTGGCTCCCGATTCCGCTCACGACCGAGGACCAGATCACGACCGCACTCACGGTGAGCGCCACCGCGCAGCGGCTCGAGCGCGGGCTCGTGGACGCGGGCGGCCAGAACCGTCTGGTGCGGGCCCGCTCGCGGGGCGGGGCGCCCGTCGAGATCCGGCTCGCGTGCCGGGTGATCCGCCTCGAGCGTCTCGCGCCGGCCGGGCCCGCCGCGCCGGTGTCGCCCTCGCCCCACAGCCTGGCCGCCCCGGTGCTGCGCTGGCTCTCGCCTCCGGCGGACTCGCCGATCCCGGCAGCGATCGCCGAGCGCGCCCGCGCGCTCGCCGCCCGCGGCGGCACGCAGCTCGATCTGGCGCGGCGGCTGTTCGACTGGACGCGCGCGCACATGCGCTACGACAAGAGCCGGCCCGGCTGGGGGCGCGGCGATGCCGGCTGGGCGTGCGAGAGCGGCTACGGCAACTGCACCGACTACCACGCGCTGCTCATGGCGCTCGCGCGGGCGAGTGGCCTGCCCGCGCGGTTTCACATGGGGATCGGGGTGGGCGACGCGGCGGTGCGCCGCGATCCGGGCTACCACTGCTGGGCGTCGGTGTGGATCGCGGGCCTCGGCTGGTGGGCGGTGGACGCGAGCGAGGCCGACAAGCACCCCGAGCGGGCCGAGACCTACTTCGGGCACCTGCCGCCGGACCGGATCGAGCTCACGCGCGGGCGCGCGCTGCGGCTGCCGGGGCAGCGATCGCCGAGCCCGCTCACCTTCCTGTCCGGGCCGTATCTCGAGTGCGACGGCGTGTCGCGGCCCGATCGGATCCGCACCCGCATCGAGATCCGGCGTCTCGAGGTGCGCGCAAGCGGCGCGCGCTGAACCGCGGCGTTCTCAGCGCCCGACCCAGCGGGCGCAGAACGAGCGGGCGCGGGCGGGCTCGGCGGTGCCGCGCACGATCGCGCGGCCGTCGGGAAACAGCGACAGCGCGAGCCCTTCGGCCTCGAAGTGCAGCAGCCGCTCGGCGCACCGCACCCGCTCGGCGCCCATGGCGCGCAGCCGCTGCGCGAGCGCCTCGAGTCGATCGGACGAGAGCGCGCCGTCGAACCCCGGGGGAGCGGGCAGGTGCACCGCGTCGCGACCGCACAGCGGCTCGGCCTCGCGCACCGCGGCCGCGCGCAGGAACGCGCGCTGCCCGCGCGCACAGCAGGGGCAGTCCGGATCGCGCTCGACCACGACCGAGCGCGCGCCGCGGTGCCAGACGTCGGCCACGAGCAGTCGCCCCCCCACCGCGGACGGCCCCTCGACGAGCAGCCGCAGGCCGTCGGCGACCGCGAAGCCGGCGGCGACGTCGACCGCCGCACCGAGCACACCCGCGCTCTCGCAGGTGGGGACGCTGCCGGGCGGCGGCGGTTCGGGCATGTAGCAGCGCAGGCACGCGCTGCGGCCCGGTACGATCGTGAGCGTGTGGGCGCTCTCGCCCACGACGCCGGTGTAGATCCACGGCACGCCGTGCTCGACGCACCAGTCGTTGAGCAGCAGACGGGTCTCGAAGTTGTCGGTGCCGTCGAACACGCAGTCGAGCGGCCCGAGCAGATCGTCGATCGTGCGGCTGGTGAGGTCGACCGGCGCGGGCTCGAGCTGCAGGCCGGGATCGATCGCGCGCAGCCGTTCGGTGGCCGCGATCGCCTTGGGGCGAGCGAGGCGCGCGTCGCGATCGGTGAACAGCCGCTGGCGCGCGAGATTGTGCGTTTCCACCACGTCGCGATCGATCAGCCGCAGCCGTCCGACGCCGGCGCGCGCGAGCAGTTCGGCGATCGCGCCGCCGGTCGCCCCGAGCCCGACGATCGCCACGCGGGCGGCGGCGATCCGTCGCTGTCCGGCCGCACCGATCGAGGCGAGTGTCCGCTGTCGCAGGTGTCGATCCACCGGGGCTCTCCTGGCGCGCGGGCGCGCGTTGGCGACGCGGCCGCTCCATGGCGCGTGCCGGAGCCGACATCTATGATGCGGGCGGCACGGCGAGCCATGGTAGCGAGCGGGAGGCGGAGCGGTCCATGATCCGGCGAGCGGCGGCCACGATCCACGTGCACGCCTTCCGCACGCGCCGCCGTCCCATGCCGCGCGCGCTCGGGCGACAGCTCGCGGTGCTGCTGTGCGAGCGGTTGCGCACCCACCCGGGGCTGCACCCGGTGGCGTGGCTCGAGCAGCCGGCGGCGAGCCGTGGTGCGCTGCGCTGTGCGGGCACGCTGGCGCTGCGGCCCGAGACCCCGGCGGCCGGGCAATGTCCGCGCATCGTGTGGCGTCTCGGGCTGTGGGACGCCGAGGGCGAGCGGCGCTGGTGGCGCAGCTGGCGCTGCGCGGCGGTGCCGGAGCTGTTCGCGGCGATCGAGGAGGCGGCGGTGGCGGTTGCGGCCGCGGCGGGTTGCGATCCGGCCGCCATGCGCTCGGAGCCGCCCCCGGTGACCCGTTCGTATCCGGCGCTGCGCGACTGGTTGCGCGCGATCGATCTCGACGACGGACTCGAGGCACTCGAGGACGAGGACCGGCGCCGGGCGCTCGAGTGGCTGCTGTTCGCGATCGAGGCCGACCCGGCGTTCGCCCCGGCGCGCGATGCACTGCTGGTCTCGGCGCTGCGGGCGCACGAGGACGGGTTGCGGGCGGAGGCGCGCGGGGCGTTGCGGCTGGGCTGCCAGCTCGCGCCCCTCGACGCGCGGCTGCCGTTCGTGCTCGGGGAGCTGCTTGCGCTCGACCACCGCTTCGACGAGGCGGTGCGCGCGTTCGAGCGCTGCCTGTCGGTCGACCCGGGGCACGAGGGTGCGCGGGGACGTCTGCGGGTGCTCGGTGCGCCGCAGGGTGAGGACGGCGCGGGCCCCGGCACGAACGGGCCGGGGGGCCGCTGACCGCGGCGCACCACCACGCTTCGAACCGTGCGCAGCGATGCCGTAGCATGGTGCGCGACACCGTGACACGACAGCGGAGGAGACCACATGCGGGTGCTGTGGGTGAGTTCGGAGATGGCGCCGCTGTGCGCGACCGGCGGACTCGGGGAGGTGGGCGGCGCGCTGGTGCCGGCGCTGCGCGAGCGGGGGCTCGAGGTGGAGG
>RFJN01000112.1 GCA_003694875.1 Planctomycetota bacterium
CCCATTCCGCTGCTCGACGGGGGGCACCTGCTGTTTCTGCTGATCGAGAAGATCAAGGGCTCGCCCGTCTCGGAACGGGTGCAGGCGGCCGCGCAGTGGGTGGGGCTGGTGCTGCTGCTCGCGCTCATGCTCTACGTCACGCGCAACGATATCCTGAGGCTTGCCGGTGGCTGACCCCGACACGGCCGACCGTCCGATCGCAGCCTCGCTGCTCGCATGGGTGGGACGCGATGTGGTGCTCGATCTGAGCGCGCCGCTTGTCGTGCTCGGGCGACTCGAGCGCGTCACTCCCGACGGACTGCTGCTGCGCGACGCCGACGTGCACGAGCTGCTGCCCGGGGCGACGACCAAGGAGCGCTACGTGCTCGAGGCCCGCAAGCACGGGATCCGCCGCAACCGGGCGCTCGTGTGGATCCGGATCGAGCAGCTCGTGGGCGTCTCGCCCCTCGACGATGTCGTGCTCTACTGAGGGCGGCCGGGCACCGGATCGCAGCGGGAGGGGACGGGACATGTCGATGCGAAGACGGATCGGGGGCCATGTGCGGCTGTTGCGGCTGCCGCTCGCCGCCACGACCGCCGCCGACGTGTGGGCCGGCTACGTCATCACCCACGCGCCCCGCGGCCCGCTCGGGGACGCGGCGCCGCCGCTGTCGATCGGCGAGCTGCTCGCTCTGCACGCGGTCGCGCTGTGCATGTACGGCGCCGGCATGACGCTCAACGACGCGTTCGACGCCCCGCGCGACGAGACCCTGCACCCCGACCGGCCCATTCCCGCGGGCGTGGTCAGCACGATCGCCGCCTACACGCAGGGAGCGCTGCTGCTCGTGCTCGGTCTCGCGATCGCTGCCGCGATCGGGCCGGCGAGCTTCCGGGTCGCGGCCCTCATGGCCGGTGCGATCGTGCTGTACGACGCCGGCCTCAAGCGCTGGGCGATCCCGTCCGCTCTCGCCATGGGGGCGGTGCGGTATCTCGACGTGCAGCTCGGCGCGGGCTTCGCCGCCGGGCCAGCGTTCTCCCCGGCGGTCGCGCTCGGGCTCTACGTCGCCGGCGTGACCTGGTTCTCGACGCTCGAGGAGCGACCCGAGCAGGGACGCCGCATCACGATCGGCATCGGTTACGTCGTGCTCGTGCTCATGGCCGAGGGGCTGCGGTTGCCGCACTACCTCATGGCGAGCTGGTTGTACGCGCTCGCGGCCGCGCTGATCGCGTTCGCCGGCATGCGCGCGGTCCACCGCGCGTCCACCGCGAGTGTGCGCGCGCTCGTGCTCGTGGGCCTGCTCGGTATCTTCCTCGTCGACGCCGGCTCGCTTCTCGGCTGGGGCCACTGGCCCTGGGCCATGGCCACGCTGCTGCTGTCGGCAACGTTCCCGCCGCTGGTGCACCTGCAGAGCCGACTGGTCGCCCCGGCCGGGCAGCGGGCGAGCGGCGGCACGGAGACGGAGGTGTCCTCATGAGGGTTCTGGTCGTCGGAGGCGGAGCGCGCGAGCACGCCCTCGCCTGGAAGCTCTCCCGCTCCCCGCGGCTCGAGCGGCTGTGGTGCGCGCCCGGCAACGCCGGCACGGCCGCGCTCGCTACGAACCTCGAGATCGCCCCCACCGACCTCGAGGGGCTGTACCGCTTCGCCAAGCGCGAGCGGATCGATCTCACCGTCGTCGGGCCCGAGGCCCCGCTCGTCGCCGGGATCGTCGACCGGTTCGAGCAGGGGGGGCTGTCGATCGTCGGCCCGACGCGACGCGCAGCCCGTCTCGAGGGCTCGAAGGCCTATGCCAAGGAGCTCATGCGCAAGCACACGATCCCGACCGCCGACGCCCGGATCTTCCGCCGCGAGAGCGATCTGCGTCGCTACCTCGAGGTCGCCGAGCTGCCGTTCGTCATCAAGGCCGACGGTCTTGCGGCCGGCAAGGGTGTGTACGTCTGCCACACCCCGCAGGACGCCGAGCACGCGCTCGAGCAGCTCTACGTGCGCCGGCGGCACGGACGGGCGGCCGATACGGTGCTCGTCGAGGAGTGGCTCGACGGCGAGGAGATCAGCGTGCACGCGCTCACCGACGGCGAGACCATCGTCGTGCTCGAGGACGCGCGCGACTACAAGCGGCTGCTCGACGGTGACCGCGGCCCCAACACCGGCGGCATGGGGGCGGTGAGCCCGAGCGCTCGGCTCGACGGTGGGCGCCTCGCCCAGATCGAGGAGCAGATCCTCGTGCCGATCGTGCACGCGCTCAAGCGCGAGGGAGCACCGTATCGCGGCGTGTTGTACGCCGGGCTCATGTGGACCCCGAGCGGCCCCAAGGTGCTCGAGTGGAACGTGCGGTTCGGCGACCCGGAGGCGCAGGTGCTGCTGCCGCGGCTCGAGGGCGATCTGCTCGAGGTGTTCGCGGCGCTCGCGCACCGACGGCTTTCGGAAGCCTCGGTCCGCTGGGATGCGCGTCCCGCGGTGGGCGTCGTTCTCGCCTCGGTGGGGTATCCCGACAACCCCGTGACCGGCGTTCCGATTCGCGGCGTTGCCGAGGCCGAGGCGCTCGCCGGGGTCTGCGTGTTCCACGGCGGCACCGCACGCGCTCGCGACGGGGCGCTCGTGACCGCGGGCGGCCGCGTGCTGACGGTGACCGCGCTCGGCGAGACGCGCGAGGCGGCGCGGGCGCGCGCCTACGACGCCGCGCGCCGGATCCACTTCGAGGGGATGCGCTTCCGGACCGACATCGCTGCCGACGGAGGCGGGCTCAACGCGCCGGTGGGGCGGGGAACCACACGTAGAGCATGAGATAGATCACCACACCCGTCACGCTCACGTACAGCCAGATCGGCCACGTCCAGCGCGCGATCCGCCGGTGCCGCTCCCGGTCGTCGCGCCACGCACGCCACAGGGTGATCGGCACCAGCACCGCCAGCGCCGCGGCGAGCAGCGTGTGGCTGCCGAGGATCGCCAGATAGATCGCGCGTATGGCGCCGCCGTGCGCGAAGCGGGTGGTGCCGGCGTGGGCGTGGTAGTACAGGTAGCTCGTCAGAAAGAGGGCGGAGGCCGCCACCGCCCCGAGCATGCACCCCTTGTGCACAGCGATCCGGCCCCGCTTGACGGCCACGAACCCCGCGACCAGCAGCACCGCCGCCGTGGCGTTGAGCGTGGCGTTGAGTCCGGGAAGCGCCGAGAGATCCACGTCAGGCCCGCCGTACCACCGCCGAGGCGGCTCCGATCGCCGCCACCGCGAACGCCCAGCTCACCCCGAGTGCGAGCCAGAGGGGCATGCCGCCGCCACCGGGAAAGAGCGAGGCGCGCAGCGCGGCGACCGCATACGTGACGGGATTGAGCAACATGAGCTTGCCGAGCCAGCCGCTCGGAGGGAAGAGCGCCCCGGAGAGGATCCACATGGGAAAGAGCACGAGGTTCATGATCGCGTGGAAGCTCTGCACACTCGCACTGCGCCAGGCGAACAGCAGCGCCGTCGCTCCCACCCCGATCGCCATGGCGAGAATGCTCGCCACCGCGAGCGTCACCCCGAGCAGGCTGAGCTGTCCTCCCACCTGCAGCGAGAGCGGCAGCAGGATCAGCGCCTGGATCGCCGCGACCGCCGTCCCGCCGAGCACGAGCCCCAGCGCGACGGCCGCGCGCGGCACCGGCGACACCACGACCGCCTGCAGCACCCCACCGGTGCGGTCCTGGATGATCGAGATCGCGCTGAAGACGGCGGTGAACAGCACCACCATGGCGATCATGCCGGGGAAGAAGTAGCCGAGATAGCTCTCCCCGCCACCGAGGTGGCTCGCCTGGAAGTGACGTCCGAAGCCGGTGCCGAGAAGCGCCCACAGGAACAGCGGGGTGCCGAGCGCGCCGAACACCCGACCGCGCTGCCGGAAGAAGCGGACCAGCTCGCGCTGCGCGAGCGCGAACGTCGGTTCCCAGAATCGCGGCTGCACGTTCACGACTCGCCCTCCCCGTCGCCGAGTCGGTGTCCCGTCTTCCACATGAACACGTCCTCGAGACTCGGACGCGCGATCGAGATCTCGCGGATCTCGCCGCGCAACGCCTCGAACAGCTCGGGCACGAAGGTCTCGGCGTGCGGGTGCTCGATCGCGAGCAGCCCGTCGATCGTCCTCGATTCGAGCCCGAACCGTTCGCGCAGCTTCGCCGCGAGCGCCTGCGGATCGTCGGTCCGGATCTTGATGACGTCGCGCTGCAGTGCCGCGCGCAACGTCTCGGGCGTGCCCTCGGCGACGACGCGGCCGTGGTCGAGCATCACCACACGGTCGGCGCGTTCGGCCTGCTCCATGAGGTGGGTCGTCATGACGATCGTCGTGCCATCGCGCTCGCGCTCGGCCGCGAGCAGATCCATGAGGTCGCGGCGTGCGCGCGGGTCGAGCGCAGCCGAAGGCTCGTCGAGCAGCAGCAGCCCCGGGCCGTGCAGCAGCCCGCGCGCGACGTCGGCCCGCCGCGCGAGACCGCCCGAGAGCACGCCCACCCGATCGCCCGCCCGGTCGAGCAGCCCGAGTCGCGCAAGCAGCTGCTCGATGCGCGCGTTGCGTTCGCTGTCACCGATCCCGTACAGCCGCGCCTGGAACACCAGGTTCTCGCGCACGGTGAGCTGCGGATCGAGCGCCGGCTGCTGGAACACCACGCCAATCCGCCGCCGCACGGCATCGGGATCCCACAGCACGTCGTGGCCGAACACACGCACCGTGCCGCCGCTCGGCCGCAGCAGCGTGCTCACGATGCGGAACAGCGTCGTCTTCCCGCTGCCGTTGGGGCCGAGCAACGCGACGATCTCGCCCGGCGCCACGCGCAGCGAGACCTCGTCGAGCGCGGTGCGCTCGCCGTAGCGGTGCCGCACCTGTTCGACCTCGAGGGCGGCGACCGAGGTGGCGGCGTCGCGCGATGCCGCGGTGTCGGAGGTGAGCGTGTCGGGCATGTCAGTGCACCACCAGAATCGGACGTGTCGTGTAGGCGTACGGTGCGGGATCGATCAGCACCTCGGCCGAGAGCGCCGCGAGGGCGCTGTCGGCAAGGTTGCCGAGGGTGTGCTGAAAGGTCGGGGTGGGCGCGCCGGAGAACGCCGTGAAGGTGATCAGGCCGAGGTCGATCTCGGCGTCGTTGACCTGCGCGGCGTCGACGTCGAGCGTGTCGTTCAGCACGATCGAGGCGCCGGCGGTACCGGAGGCGATCCCGTTCGTCACCGCCCCGCTCACCCCGTGCAGCACCGTCGCCCCGTTCACCCCGCCGGTGATCGTCGCCTCCACGTGCAGCGCGTCCCCGTCCTGGAAGAAGCCCGTGTTCGTGGCGTCCTGCCCCACGGCCACCACCACGTCGCCACCGGTGCCGATCCCCTGGCCGGCGACCTGCACGACGTCGAAGCGTAGCGTGTGCGCGCTCGCGGACGCGCCGCCGTCCACCGTGCGCAACAGCGATGCCGAGATCGCGTCCGCCGAGAGCAGTTGCGCCTGCAGCCCGGTCGCCGAGGCGCTGATGGCGTAGTCGAGCAGGACGTCGGTCTCGAGCACCACGTCCCCCGAGGCGGTGGTGGGCGGCAGCGGGTTGATCGTGGGGGAGAGGAAGGTGGCGGAGGTGGACGTGCTCACGTTGTGGAAGGTCCGTTCGAAGTGCACCTGCTGCGTTGCGCGCACCGCGATGAACGCCTCGCCGGAACCCGTGGTCGGCGAGACGCCCGCGAAGCTGTAGGGCAGCGCGCGCGCC
>RFJN01000544.1 GCA_003694875.1 Planctomycetota bacterium
CGTGGCGTGCAACAGCCAGCGCTGCCGCGTGCAGCGCTGCGCGCAGCCGAGCAACCGCCGCCCGCCGCACTCGAGCACCACCCCGCCGCGTCGCTCGAAGCACAGCGCCGTCGCGACGTCTCGCTCCATGCGCCGACAGCGCAGCTCGACCTCGATACCGAACGCGCCGAGACCGCACGCCACCGCGGCGAGCACCGCCTCGGCCGCCGCACGCGGACGCACCCGGGCGCCCGGTGGCACGAACCAGCGCGGTGCCGCCGCGATGGAGAACGTCAGATCATCGCGGTGCCAGATCGCTCCGCCGCCGGTGAGCCGTCGCACCACGGGCTGTCCGGCGAGCCAGGGCGGCAGCGGCGTGCGCGCGAGGTCCTGGAACCGGCCGATCGAGACCGCAGCCGGCGACCAGCGATAGAAGCGCAGCACCGCCGCCTCGTCGGCGCGACGCAGCAGCGCCGCGTCGACGGCCATGTTCCAGCGCGGCGCTCCGGCCCCGGTGTCGATCCAGCGTACCGCCCGCTGCACCCCGTCCCCCTCCCCGCCGCTCGCTCAGCGACGGGGCACCGGTCCCACGAGCCAGCGCGCGGTGGCGAGCGCCACCACGTCTCCCCGCCCGTCGCGCACCGTCGCCTCGACCTCGAACTCCTGCTGCGCGTTGGTCTCGGGCACCGGCGCCTCGCAGCTCGCGCGCAGCCGGCCGCGCGCCTTCTTGCGGAAGTCGATCGACAGCCCGGTGAGGATCGCCCGCGCGTCCTCGGGCAGCGCGTACAGAAACGCCAGCCCGCTCGAGAGCTCGGCGAGGTTCATGAGCGCCACGGCGTGCACCGAACCGAGGTGGTTGCGCACCGCGCGACGATCGTCGAGCCGCACCACCGACCGGCCGGGACCGAGTTGCTCCACCACCGCGCCGACGCTGCCGCTGTACGGCGCGAGCCGCCCGATCAGCCGGCTGAACAGCACGTTGCCTCCCGGCAGCGGCGACAGCAGGTCCCAGCCGGTTCGCACCGGGTTGGCGCCGAGGCGCACGAGCGCGTCACCGCCCGGAATCCTCTGCAGCAGTTGCGCGGCCAGTTCGGATCCGATCATGTCTTGCTCTCCTCTGTGCTCCAGCCCCCGCCGCACCCGGCCCCGACCGCGATCGCCGCCGCCACCACAACCGCGGTGCCGAACAGCAGCGTGAAGCCGAGGTAGGCGAAGAACGCTGCGGTGAGGTGATCGATCGCAAGCGGCGCCCCGATCCCCGCGGTCCCCCAAAGCGCTCCCGCCACGAGCGCCTCGAGGCACAGCGCCCACGCGCCGAAGCGCACCGCGTCCCGCGAGAGCGCCAGCCCGAAGCCGGCCGCGACGGCGGCGAACAGGGTGATCGTCGCCATGGTGGCCGGCACCTCGCTCTCGGCGTTGACCAGCGAGAAGCTCCACGGTCGGCCCCATGCCGCATACAGCGCTGCGAACACGCCCAGGCACACGAGCGTGGCGAGCAGCGGACGCAGCCCCCGCGGCCGCAGCACGAGCCACGGGAACAGCGCGAGCGCGAGCGCGGTGCTCACCGCCCGCGAGATCGGCGCGAGACGCGGCTCGAACGGCGCCTCCCGCTCGCGCTCGAGCCACCGCTCGCGCGGCGGCGGATCGGCGAGCGCCTCGTACAGCGGCCGCCCCGTCATGCCCGGGCGCACCGGCAGCCCGAGCAGCAGCGCGATCGTGGCCGCGACATCGCGTTGATCGGCCCCGACCGCGAGCGTGCCGGCGGCGGGCCGGATCCCCGCCCCGGCGAGCACGAGCGGCACCTCGCAGACCACCGCCTCGCGTCCGCCGTGCCCGCCACGGTCGAGGTGGCCGTGGTCCGAGACGGCGATCACGGTCTCGCGCGAGAGATCGCTCGCCGCAAGCACCGCCGCGAGCGCCGCGTCCGCCTCGCGCGCCGCGCGGCGCCCCGCCTCACTCCACACCCCCGCGCGGTGCCAGCTCCGGTCGGGCTCGGGGCTGTAGACGAGCGTCAGCCGCGGCGTCGCGCCCCCGGCGAGCTTCGCGGCCTCGAACGGCCCCCGCTGTTCGAACGCCTCGGGAAACTGCTGCGGCAGCGCGGTGGGCACCGGCGAGAGCAGGCACGTGGGGATCCCGGCACGCCGCGCGAGGTCGAAGACCGAGGGGACGGGCGAGGGACGCCGGTTGTAGTTCGACAGAAAGCCGTGCCGCCGCGGCCCCACCCCGGTCAGCAGGTTCGCGAAGCCCACGCGCGTGAAACTCGGGCCGAGCACCCGGCAGCGCACGTCCACACCCTGGGCCCGCAACGCCTGCCAGGCCGGCAGTTCGAGCGAGACGTCGCGACGCATGCCGTCGGCGACGAACAGCGTCACCGCCTCGGTGCGCGGCGTGCCGCGAGCGATCGTGCGCGGGACGGCGGTGGCCGTCGGGGGCGCGGGCCTCCAGGGCTCGATCCAGCGCGGGCCGGGCAGGAACTCGAGCGAGCGCAGCAGCCACGTCCCGCTACCGAGCGCGACGATCGCCAGGATCGCCGCCGCCACGCCCACCCATGCCGGGGGCGGCTGTGTGCGCGCCATGCTGTCGCTCTCCGCCCTCGCCGTCGGCTCCGCGGCCGCGCGAACGCGCGATTCTATCCGGCGTGCGAACCGCGGAAAAGCGCGGGCGTCAGCATCCACATCACGTCGAACGACTCGCTTCCGGCCGCGGCCTGCAGGCACAGCAGCGTGCCGGGCACGAAGACGAAGCGGGCCGGCTCGGCGCGCGCGCACACGAGCAGCGAGGCGAGTTCGGCGAGAAACGGAAGGTGCCCCACGAGCAGGAGGTTGCGCCGTTCGGCAAGCAGCTCCGTGCGCAGCGCGTGCACGTCGTCGTGCGGCGCAAGCCCCGGCACCGAGACGACCGGCACCTCAAGCCCGAGTTCGTGGGCGAGCAGCTGCGCGGTCTGCTGCGCCCGGAGCTTGGGCGAGTGCCGCACCTCGTCGACCCGCACCGCACGCGCGGGCGCGATCGCCCGGGCGAGCGCCCGGAGTTGCTCGCGCCCCCGCTCGCTCAACGGACGCGCCGCGTCGCGCTGCGCCGGCAGCGCCTCGCCGTGACGACACAGATAGATCCGCATGCCTTGCCCCCTCCCCGCAACGGTACCGTCCGCCCCAGGCTCTGTTGGGAAACGCCCCCTGCTGCGATCTCCGGCCGATCACCGACGTGCGGTGTGGCGAGAACCGAAGCCGTCCTCGCGGTGCTTCCGTACGCCCGGGCGTCTTCGAACCTCGCTGCTCGCCAGCCGGCGCCAGCCGCATCTCTCGCGACGCGCTCGATTCCCGAC
>RFJN01000545.1 GCA_003694875.1 Planctomycetota bacterium
GTTCTTCTCCGCCTCCTCGAACAGCGCCTCCCAGTTGTCGTCCTCTTCGCCGAGGGTGGCGATCTCGCGCGTCACCTCGTTCATGTCGTCCTCGGCGTCGGGCTCGAGACCGAGTGCGCTGTCCACGATCGCCTCGAAGTCGATGTCCGCCTCCTCGTCCTCGAAGGCTTGGGTGATCGCGGCGGTCGCGTCGAGCCGCGGCTCGAGGGTGACGGGGTCGATGTGGTCGGGGAAGTGCTGCGCGAGCAGCTTGCGCACCTCGGTGGCGGTCGAGATGAAGAACGCCACGCGCAGCGAGGTCTGCGTCTCGATCTTCTGCAGCACCTCGGAGGTGGGCATGCCTCCGATCGCGATGGTGAGGGTGTCGCCGAAACGGTCGAGCGGCACGAGATCGTGCTCGACCATGAGCAGCGGCGGCAGCAGCGAGAGCACCTCCTTGGGGATGTCGTACAGCGAAGGCTTGATGTAGGGCTTGCCGAACTGGGCGCACAGACACTGCGCCACGTCGGCCTCGGTAACGTAGCCGAGGCGCACGAGCACCTCGCCGAGCGGCCGTCCGGTGCGCTGCTGTTGCGCGAGCGCCTCCTCGACCTGCGCCTGCGTCACGAGTCCCTGGCCGACGAGCAGCTCACCGAGTCGCTTGCGCGTGATCCGGTTGACGTCGCTCATGCGCGTGCGCCTCTCGCCCCGTCGGCCCCGACCGCGATTGTACGACCCGTCTCCGGGGGGGTCAACTCGGGATGGATTCGCAACCCGATACGCCTCAACGTAGTACGTGCGATGAGGGCGGCTCCCCACGCGGTGGCGGCTGCGAGCGTGCCGATCTCCAGCGCGCCCGTGCGCGAGGGATAGGCGAGGGGGCCGCTCTGTGCGACCGATCCGAGGGTGTACAGCGCGCGCCAGTGGAGCAGATCCTCGCCGAGCAGCGTGGCGCCGAATACCACCGGCGGCGAGAGGGGAAACAGCGCACGCAACCCGGCGCGGCCGCTCGGGTCGGGGGGCAGCAGCGCGAGGGCGATCGGCAGGGCGGCGCACAGTGCTGCGGGCAGCAGCGCGGCGCTCGCGGCGGCGAGGGTCTCGCCCACCCCGGCGCTTGCGAGCAGCGCCGCGGTGCCGCCAACGATGGCCGCGAGCAGCGCGAGTTCGATCGCCGCCCAGCCGGCGTCCGCGAGCGGGAGCGCGCCCGCGAGAGCGAGCGCGGCACAGCCGGCTGCGAGCGCGCCCGCGGCGAGCGGTGCGCCGGCCCCGGCGGCGAGCGGTCCCGCGGCGACCGCGAGGGTGAGCAGGGCGGCGAACGGGGCGCCGGGTCCGGGCAAGACCGCAAGGCCGGCGAGGGCGAGCCCGGCGCCGAGCGCGATCGCAGCGCTCCCGGGCGCTAGGGGGCGCATGGGGCGGCGGGGGGCGCGGGCTGGAGCGCCGGGTCCGGTTCGTGACCGACAGCGCGGTCGGTCGCCGCGGTGAGTGCGGCGAGTTCCCGCTCGGCCGCGAGCCGCAGCCGCTCGAGCGTCTCGGCGTCCGCGCCCTCGGGCACCGGCTGCGAGAAGGGGCGCACGCTCGCGCGGATGCGCGAGAACGGTCGCGGCAGCTCGAAGCGGTCCCAGCTGCGCAGCTGCCAGCGGGAGACCGCGGAGGCGGAGGCGAGCACGAGGGGGCGTCCGGTGAGGGCGGCGAGCTGCAGCGCCCCCGGTTTCATGCGGTAGCGCGGCCCGCGCGGCCCGTCGGGGGTGATCGCGACGTGTCGCTCGCGCACCGCCTTCGCCAGGGCGCGCAGCGCGGCGGCCCCGCCGCGGCTCGAGCTGCCGCGTGCGGTGCGGAAGCCCGCCTTCTCGATCATGCGCGCGATCACCTCCCCGTCGCCGTGCCGGCTCACCAGCACGCAGATGCCCGAGCCGCGGTGGGTGCGCACGAACGGCAGCATGCGGTTGTGCCAGAAGCACAGGATCGCAGGATCGCCCTCGTCGACGAGCCGGCGCACCGCCGCCTCGTCCTCCCACTCGATGCGCCACGTCGCCGCCCACAGCCGCAGCAGTGGCCCGCCCACGACGTGGATCCCGAGCCAGCGCAACAGCTGCCGCCGCCAGCGCTTCAACCGGCTGCGTCGTCCCATGCGGCGCATTGTAGCCGCTCGGGACGTGGTTCAGCTCGCGCGCTGCTGCCGCGGCTGCTCGGCCACCGGGCATACGAGCCGAGCGCGCTCGGAGGCGAGCACCCGTCCGGGCAGCGGGCGGCCGATGCGGCGTTCGATGAAGTGCGAGGCGCGTGCGACCTGCTGCCGATCGACGCCGTGCGCGATCCCGAGCCGGTCGAGCAGATACAGCAGATCCTCGGTGGCGAGGTTGCCGCTCGCTCCCGGCGCGTAGGGGCAGCCGCCGAGCCCGCCGCTCGCGGCGTCGAAGATCCGCACCCCCTCCTGCAGCGCCACGAGCACGTTGGTGAGCGCGAGTCCGGTGGTGTCGTGCAGGTGCAGCGCGAGGCGATCGAGTCCAACCACGCTCTTGACCCGGCGCACCACGTCGCGGGTCTCGATCGGGCCCGCGCGTCCGATCGTGTCGCCGAGTGCGATCTCGTGGCAGCCGATCCGGTCGAGTTCGCGGCACAGCTCGACCACGCGCTCGGGCGCCACCTCGCCCTCGTACGGGCAGCCGAAGACGCACGAGAGGTAGCCGCGCACCCAGCAGCCCTCGGCGCGGGCGCGTTCCACGATGCGCGCGAATCGCTCGAGCGACTGCTGCACGCTCTGGTTGATGTTCTTGCGGGTGAAGGTCTCGGTCGCGCCGGTGAAGACCGCGATCGCGTCCGCACCGGCCGCGAGCGCGCGCTCGAGCCCCTTGTCGTTCGGTACGAGCACGGCGTAGCGGGTGCCGGGCCGGCGCCGAATGCGCTGCAGCACCTCGCTGTGGTCGGCGAGCTGCGGCACCCAGCGGGGCGAGACGAAGCTCGTGACCTCGATGTAGGGCAGGCCCGCGGCCGAGAGCATGTCGATGTAGCGGACCTTGTCCTCGGTCGCGATCGGGACGCGCTCGTTCTGCAGCCCGTCGCGCGGCCCGACCTCGCACACCCGCACCCGCGCCGGCCAGCGCGGTCCGTCTTCGCCGATCCCGGTA
>RFJN01000113.1 GCA_003694875.1 Planctomycetota bacterium
CTGCTTCCGGCGTCGTGGCGTGCGAGGTGGGTTACGCGCGGGGTGGGCGCCATGCACGATGGCGCCTGGTCGGCACGACGCCTCGCGAGATAGCGGTTGGCCGTAGGGGCGGGGTTGATCCCCGCCCGCACCAGCCACGCGTGCTCTTGCCCTTGCACCGCCCATGACCGGGTGGCGTTGCGTGTTGTGCAACGAGACGCAATCTCGCCCCAGGACAGATCGCTTCCATTGCGGCCGTGCACGGGCTGGTGGTGGTCACCGCCAACGTGCGTGATTTCGAGCCGCTGCGGGTGCGCGTCGGCTCTGTTTGGAAACGCCCCCTGCTGCGATTTCCGGCTGATCACCGACTTGCGGCGTCGCGAGAACCGAAGCCGTCCTCGACGTACTTCCGTACGCCTCCGGCGTCTTCGAACCTCGCTCCTGGCCAGTCGGCGCCAGCCGAATCTCTCGCGACGGGCTCGCTTCCAAACAGAGCCGTCACGGACGGGAGCGGCGACGCGGGCGGCGAACCGGGTGGTTGCGCCGGCACACCGGACGGCTGACCCATCTTCGGGGCTTTGAAGGTGTCTCCGGTGCTGTGCGCCGTGAATGTCAAAAAGTTATGCACACCGACGATCCGACCTGCGGAGTGCCAGGACATGTTGCTTGGTCGGAGGTTCCTGCGTTACGCGAGGGGCCGGCTTGGACAGCCCCGCCCTGCCGTCGCGCCACAACCCACTCTCAATCAACAGAATTCATGGGTTCCTGGGTTCCTTATCACCACCACCACTGCGGGGATCCCCAGTTCCAGCGCCAGGATTGAAAAAGCAATAAGGAACCCAGGAAGCCCGGAATCCCTGGTCTGCCACCATCTCGACAAGCGTATTCGTTACCACGACTTCGTTGTCGTCCTTGCGAAGCTTTCCATGTTCGAAGTCGGCAGGTGCGCGGGTTACGAAGCGCGGAGCGAACGGTGTGTTGCGTCCACGATGTCTCCGCACGCCGCCTCGCAACGCACCTTGGCAGGGTGGCCGCGTAGTGCCAATCGCCTCGAGGCGCGGCTGTCCCCCGACAACGGCGATGGCGGCGGTTCTGGATGATCGTTACTTCGAAACCTCGGAAGATGGGTCTGACCGCAGCGGTCCGGTGGTGGAGGGGTGCGGTGGTGGACGGCGTCTCGAGGCTGTCCCCCTCCTCCCCCGGTCGTCTCACCCCGCTGCGGCGCGGGCCGCCCTGGCCTTGCGGTGACCGTCCCACAACTGCCACAGCATGAGCGCGAACACGCCGCCGGTGAACGTGCCCATGAAGACGCTGCCGAGCTGCGGCAGGCTGTGGGTGGTGAAGTTGGCGATCTGCTTGGTCCCGATGATCGCCGGCCAGAACGGCTCGACGTTGACCGGCGCGTGCGGGTCGAGTTCGTGGCCGAACTTGTAGAGCATGTAGACGAAGCGGCCGAACGCGATCAGCGACACGTACGCGCTGAGCACCGCGAGATCGATCAGGTCGCGCACCGCCCCGATCGCCGCGACCCGCAGCGCGAGCAGGCCCAGCACCCCGATCGCGTACGGCATCCAGTCGAGGTCGGCGAGCGCCTCGCGGTCGATCTTGTGCATGCCGATGTAGTGGTTGAGTGTGTTGATCTCGACGAGGTCGTGCCCGTCGTTGCCCGCCTCGAGCTTGTAGCTGTAGATATCGAGTCGCAGCCCCTCGGGGTACTGCGGCGCCTCCATGGCGATGCGCCACAGCGGGAAGAAGTAGCTCGCGGCGAGCGCGAACGTCAGCACGATCAGCACCGGGCGCATCCAGCCCGCGATCGGGCGGTTGACGAACTCGAAGAAGCTGCGCGGGACGTCGGTGTGGGTCGCGGTGTCGTTCATGTCAGATCTCCTCGTTGGAAACGGAACAGGGCGGTGCACCAGGCCAGGGCGCCGAGCACCAGCGGCCAGCCGAGCCCGAGCACGAGCAGCCAGTGGGTTCCGAGTCGGTTGGCGAGAAAGAAGCCGACCGGTCCGAGCACCGACAGCTCCGGATCGGCGGCGGACAGCAGCGCGAGACGTGCGGCCTCGATCGGGTTGATGCCGGCGAGCGTGAAGGCGAGCGCGGGCGGCAGCCGCATCTGCAGCATGAGTCCGATCAGGCCGAAGTCGAGCAGCGCCACCCCGAGCGCCCACACCGCGAGCAGTCCCATGAGCGCGCGTGCACGGCTGCGGCTGTGGACGGACACGAGCAGACCGAGCGCGACCGAGCACCACAGCGTCACGCCGGCGACCGCGAGCGAGCGAGCGAGGAAGGCCCACGGGATCGGCTGCCCGAACGCGAGCCGTCCGTAGAGCGCGAGGGCGGGCATGAGCACGAGCAGCGGAACGAGCAGCGCGCCGAGCCGCACGAGCGAGACCGCGGTGAACCAGCTCGTGCGGCCGAGCGGCTGGCTGAACCACAGCTCGAGCGCTCCGTCCGCACGCACCGACGGCAGGAGTTGTCCCGTCGCGGCGAGCCCCACGAGGGGCAGCACGAGCAGCAGCGCGTGGGTGAAGGACATGAGCACCCGGCCCATGCCGGTGAAGCCGAGAATGCTCGACTCGCGCATGCCGACGAGCAGGAAGATGGCCGCGAGCGTGAGGTAGGCCGCGATCGAGAACGCGAGCGCGCGCGAACGCATCACCTCGGCGATCTCGAGCCTCGCCACCGCGCGGATCGCCGATCGGTTCATGGTCGATCCTCCGCGCGGTCGGTCTCGCGGCGAGCCCGCTCTGGGTTGCGTACCCGCTCGCGGGCCTGTTCGAGGGTGAGCGAGCCGGGCTCGGGCCGATCGACCGCGCCGAGCCCGTATCCCATGGGCGTCGGCGAGACGCGCACGAAGCACACGCGGTCGGCGGGGATCCAGCGCGGCTCGCGTACGTGGTGAAACCACATGTGGGTCGGGTGCAGCGCCGGGTGTTCGTCGAGGTAGGCGAACAGGCAGCCCGGGTCGTCGAAGAACAGCACCTCGCCGTCCGGGGTGTGCAGCTGTGCGGCGAAACCCGGCTCGCTCACGTGCATGCGGCAGTGCGCGCACGCCTCGCGGTCCCAGACCGGATCCACCGGACCGGCCGGCGCGCCGGCGTGACGAGCGACCCACCACACCGTGGCGCCGAGCCCGACGAGCAGTAGCAGTCCGAACAGCAGCAGCGGTGAGCTGCCCCCTCGCTGTCTTGCGGTCTGCGTGTTCATGGACCGTCCTTCCCCACCAGCGAACCGGTTGCCTGCGGGTGTTGTCGCGGGCCCGATGGCCGGCTGTCCGAATGCGGCTGCATCGCCTGTGCCGGGTCGATCGACTCGACCTCGTGCAGCGTCAGATCGAGCAGCGCGTCGCGGTGGCGCTGCGTCAGCTCGGCGATCAGCGACACCCGCTCGCCGGCCTCGAGGGGGCGTGTCCACCAGCCGGCCGCCTGCGGGCGGAAGCCGTGGGTGCGCAACCACGCGCACACCTCCGCGTCTTCCCGCACCCGCACCTCGAGCACCACCTGCGCGTACCGTCGGAGGTAGGCGGCGGCATCGCCGTCGTAGACGACGCGTCCGCCTTCGAGTGCCAGCACCCGGTCCACGATGTGGCGGATCTCCTCGAAGCGGTGCGAGCACAACAGCACCGTCGGGCGGTCGGGCAGCCGCTCGAGCTGCTCGAAGAAGGCGCGTCGGCTTGCGACGTCGAGGCTCGCGGTCGGTTCGTCGAGCACCAGCAGTCGCGGGCGGCTCGCGAGCGCGATCGACACGAGCAGCTTCTGTCGCATGCCGCCCGAGAGCGCGCGAACGGGACGGTCCGCGATCGGGTCGAGTTCGAGGTCGAAGCCGCGGGCGGTGCGGGCGATCGCGTCCGGCTGCAGGCCGCGAAGTGCGCAGATCGCCGCCACCACCTCGTCCACCGACGCGGCGAGCTGCGGGGCGATCTGCGGGACGTAGGCGAGCTGCCGCATGACGGCGACGCGCTCGCGCAGGGGGCAGCGGCCGTCGAGCCGGACGCTTCCTGTGTCGGGTCGCAACAGCCCGAGCACGACGCGCAGCAACGTCGACTTGCCCGCGCCGTTCGGACCGATCAGCGCGACGTGCTCGCCCGAACGGATCGTCGCGCTCACCCCGTCGAGTGCGCGCAGCGGCCCGAAGCGCCGCGCGACGCGGTCGATCTCAATCTCCACCGCGACGTTCCTCCCGGACCGGATCGTCGAGACCCATGCGCGGGTGCGGATCGCGCAGGATCAGTCGAGGTTGCAACAGCGGCATGGCGTGCGCGGCGACGTCGATCAGCGCGAGCGCCGGTGTCCCGGCCAGAAGCCGCAACTCGGGGTGCTTGGCGGTGAGTTCGCCCGACAGCGAGCGCAGCTCGTAGGGGACGTCGCCGAACCCGTCGCCGTCGAGGTCGTAGCCGCGGTAGTCGTCCCAGCGGTTGCCCGACCACACC
>RFJN01000114.1 GCA_003694875.1 Planctomycetota bacterium
CACGGCACGTCTGCCCGGGCGTGTGCTTCGACGGAATTGGATCACGGAGGGCAAGCGGCGGACTGCCAGCGTCGCGCCAACGCGACGGCAGCCGAGCGGGTCGAGCCGTCGCGTTGACGAACGGTGCAGACGCAACCGGCGGGGGACGCCGGCCGGGACGACCGACACCGCCGCAGGAACATGGCCAGGCGGTGTGGTTCTCACGAGCGCCGCTGGCGGCAGAGCCCGAGCGCGAGCAGCCCGCCGAGCAGGGCGAGCGCGGTGTCGGCGGCCTCCGGTACGGCTACCGAGCCGAGGTCGGAGAGTGCGGCGAACGCGTTCCGGTTGGCGTCGCGCGCGGTCTGCGAACTCCAGCCGAACGTGTCGTGGGCCCAGTCGGCCCCGAAGAACACCTGGCCGGCGCCGGGCGCGAGGACGCTGGGTGCGATAGGCGCCACGCACCGAGCCGTCGCCCGGGTCGGCGGACGTGACCGCCACGGCGTACGCACCGAGAGCGGTGATCTTGCTGTAGGCGTTGTCACCGCTCGACCAGCTCTTGCCGACGAGGTTGGGATCGAACGGGCCGCTCACCACCGGGCTGGCGCCGGCGACGAAGGTTCCGCTCGGGGTCCACGCGGTGTCGAACGTGACGCCGAACAGGTTCGCGAGCACGTTCGCGCGGGTGGCCGTGGCGGCGCTGTAGTCCGAGTAGACGAAGAGACTGCCTCCACCGAGTACGAAGTCGCGCAGCGCCAGCGCCTCCGCGTTCGAGAGCGACCACGACGAGTTGGCCGAGAACTCGGCGACGAAGGCGTCGATGCCCGAGAGGTCTCCGGCGGTGAACGAACTGGCGGTCCCCACCGTCTGGAACGCGAAGTTCATGTTCGGCACCGCGCCACCCGGAGCACCGAAGTTGCTCGTGCTCTCGAGCGCCTGCCGCAGCGCGTTGGCGGTGCTCGAGACCCCGGTGGAGTTGTCGCGGCTCGTCGGTACCGCGCCCAGGCTGAAGGTCGCCGCCACGGCGTGGCTCGACACCGCGGCCGCCACGGCGAGCGCCATGAACCGGTGAGATGATGGTCGGACACGATTCGACTTCGGCGTCATGGCGGCTGTCTCCGGTGGGTGCACCCCACGCGGGCGTATCGGTCCGCCCTTGCAAGGCCGCTCCTCTATAGCATCAAGGCGCCGGGTGCGTCCACTGCGTGTTGCACCTGGCGACAAGGGGGGCGGGGAGGCTTGCGGGGGACGGGAGCGTCACGCTGCGCAACGCTGGCGTGGGACTGCCCCTGACCTCCTCGTTGTGGAGAGGTCGACGCCGGGGCAGACGTGCCGAGCCGATCGAGTCTCTCGTCGACCTCCGGATCGCTGCAGACGAACAGGCGGGGCCAGCATGGCAGAGGACGGGACGCGGATGGCGGCGCGTCCGGTCGCCGGCGTCGCCAGGTGGTGGGCCGGACGGTGGGGGGCTGCACGCTGTCTCGTCACTCGTGGCGGCGGGGGCGCGGCGTCGTTGCCGTTCGCACCGAAAACGGGTATCCTCGGCGGTTCTCATGCATGGCTGCGCGATGCGCATGCGGGCGTTGTGCAAGCGGAGGAAAACATGGCACAGGCGGTGACGGAACGGGCGTTCGCGACCGAGCTGTGGATCGGGGGCGCGTGGACCGAGGCGCAGGACGGGCGGCGGTTCGCCACGCTGAACCCCGCGACCGGGCAGGTGCTCGCCGAGGTGTCGGAGGCCCGCGAGGCCGAGGTCGATCTCGCCGTCAAGGCGGCGCGCGAGGCGTTCGAGAGCGGCAAGTGGCCGCGGCGTGCGGCCGCCGACCGGGGGCGGGTGCTGTACCGGATCGCGGAGGCGATCGAGCGGCACGCCGACGAACTCGCGGAGATCGAGTCGCTCGACACCGGCAAGCCGATCCAGGACACCCGCCGCATCGACGTTCCGCTCGCGGCTGCCACCTTCCGCTACTACGCCGGCTTCGCCGACAAGGTGCACGGCGAGACGATTCCCGCGCGCGGACCGTTTCTCACCATGACGCTGCGCGAGCCCATGGGGGTGGTGGCTGCGATCACGCCGTGGAACTACCCACTGCTGCTCGCCACGTACAAGGTCGCGCCGGCGCTCGCGTTCGGCAACACTGTCGTGCTCAAGCCCGCCGAGCAGACCCCGCTCTCGGCGCTCAAGCTCGCCGAGATCTGCGCCGAGGCCGGTCTCGACGCGGGGGCGTTCAACGTGGTGCCGGGCCACGGTGACAGCGCCGGCGCCGCGCTCGCCCGCCACCCCGGGATCGACATGGTGTGCTTCACCGGCTCGACCGAGGTCGGCACGAAGATCATGCAGGCGGCCGCAGAGCACAACACGCGCGTGCAGCTCGAGCTCGGCGGCAAGTCGCCGCACGTGATCTTCGAGGACGCCGACCTCAAGGCGGCGGTGCGCGCGGCCGCGTTCGGCATCTTCGCGAACGTGGGGCAGGTGTGCACCGCCGGATCGCGGCTGTTCGTGCACGAGGCGGTGCGCGAAGCGGTGCTCGAGGGGCTCGTGCAGGCGGTGGGCAAGTTCCGCCAGGGCGATCCCCTCGATGCCGGCACGCGGCTCGGTCCGCTCGTGAGCGCCGAGCACCGCGAGCGGGTGCACCGCTACGTCGAGCGCGGCAAGGAGGAGGGGGCGAGGCTCGTGACCGGCGGCGCGTTCGGGGCGCCGGAGCAGGGCTTCTACTACCTGCCCACGATCTTCGACGACGTGAACAACCGCATGTGCATCGCGCAGGAGGAGATCTTCGGCCCGGTGCTGAGCGTGATCCCCTTCCGCGACGAGGACGAGCTGCTGCGACAGGCCAACGACACCGTGTACGGCCTCGCCGCCGGCCTGTGGACGCGCGATATCCAGCGCGCGCTGCGCACGGCGAAGGCGCTGCAGGCGGGCACGGTGTGGATCAACACCTTCGGCATGTACGATCCGACCACGCCGTACGGCGGCTACAAGCGCTCGGGCTTCGGGCGGGAGCTCGGCGCCGCGGCGATCGAGGAGTTCACCCAGACCAAGACCGTGTGGATCGGGCTCTGAGAGCAGGGCACGGGCCGCACGGCGGGCTGTGTGCAGCAACCATTCGGAGAAGGAGGAGACGGGACATGACGGCGACGGCCGAGACGACGCAGGACAGCGCGGTGGAGGCGATGCCGCACGGGCTCGTGAACTACCGCAAGGACGGTGCGGTGGCGGTGATCGAGCTCAACGATCCGCCGGCCAACACCTACACGCACGAGATGATGCGGGATCTCGACGAGGCGATCCTCAAGGCGCGCTTCGACGACGACATCTGGGCGATCGTGATCACGGGCGCGGGCGAGAAGTTCTTCTCCGCGGGCGCCAACATCAAGATGCTCAACTCGGTCACCCCGCGCTTCAAGTACTACTTCTGCCTGCACGCCAACGAGACGCTCAACCGTCTCGAGCACACGCCCAAGATCGTGATCGCCGCGGTCAACGGCCACTGTGTGGGCGGCGGGCTCGAGATCGCCATGGCGTGCGACCTGCGCATCGGTCGCAAGCAGGGCGGCAAGATGGGGCTGCCGGAGGTGAATCTCGGCGTGCTGCCCGGCACCGGCGGCACGCAGCGGATCGCGCGGCTGCTCGGCAAGGCGAAGGCGATCGAGCTCATGGCGACCGGTGAGAACTTCGACTTCGACAAGGCGCTCGAGTACGGGCTGCTCAACCAGGTGATCGAGGCGGACGCCGAGAGCTTCAAGCAGCAGGTCATCGAGTACGCGCGCCAGTTCTGCCCGCCCCACAAGGCGGCCAAGGCGGTGGGCCACATCAAGCGCTCGGTGCAGTCCGGTCTCGAGGTGCCGTTCGAGTGCGGTCTCGCGATCGAGCGCGAGCTGCAGCAGCAGCTCTTCCAGAGCCAGGACGCCAAGGAAGGGATCGCGGCGTACGTCGAGAAGCGCAAGGCGCAGTTCTGCGGCGAGTAGGCGCCGGTACGTACGGGGTCGCATCGACCGGGTGGGAGGCGCGGGCGCTCGCCGGCAGGCGAGCGGCTCGCGCCTCCGTGTCGTTGACGGAAGGCCGAAGGGGAGAAGAGCCATGAAGCGCAAGCGGACGGTAGCGTTGTACGGGCTCGTGATCGGGGGGCTGCTCGCGCTCGGGGCGCAGCCGGGCTGGGCGTGCGACGCGCACGAGAAGGCGGGAGCGGGCGCGGGCGTCGCGGTGGCGGACGCGCCCGATCTGACGGCGGTCGAACTGCCCAACCGGCGCCTGCCGCGGCCGGGGGTGGTCACCGGCGGGCAGCCGAGCCCGGAACAGCTCGTGCAGGCGGCGAAGGCCGGGGTCAAGGTCGTGGTCAACCTGCGCGGTGACGGCGAGCCCATGGTCGAGGAGACGGGGCAGATCGCGAAGAAGCTCGGGCTGATGTACGTCCGCATTCCGCTGTCCGGTTCGCAGCCCGACTTCGGACTGACCGAACAGAACGCGCGCAAGCTCGGCAAGCTGCTCGCCCACGCGAAGGACCGGCCCTTGCTGATCCACTGCGCGAGCGGCAACCGCGTGGGCGCGCTCATGGCTCTCGAGGCGTTCTACGTCGAGGGCAAGAGCGCCGCCGAGGCGCTCGCCGAGGGGCGCAAGGCGGGGCTCACCCGGCTCGAGCCCGTGGTGCGCCGGATCCTCGAGCGCGCCGAGACGCAGCGCAAGGCGAAGTCGGCGAAGTGACCGGCACGCCGCAGTGGTGGGAGGTGCAGCGCGGCGAACCGGCGCCGCACCTTCCGCTGCCCAACGCGGGCGCTCCGCTGCCGGGCGTGCTCACCGGCGGCCAGCCCGACGCCGCGACGCTGCGTGAGGCGGCGCGTCTCGGCTACCGCACGCTCGTCAACCTGCGGCGGGCGCACGAGGACGCGGATTTCGAACGCGACCGGCGGCTCGCTCGCGAACTCGGGCTGCGGTGGGTGCACCTGCCGGTCGCTCGAGCCGAGGATCTCGGTCCGGAGCGGGCACGGGCGCTGCTCGAGGCGATCGCCGAACGCCCTGCGCTCGTCTACTGCCGCAGCGGCGACCGCGTGGGCGCCCTGTTCGCCGCTGCGGCCCACTACCACGGAGGGCTCGCGCCCGCCGACGCGATCGCCTTCGGGCACCGCGCCTCGCTCGGCGGGCTCGCCTCGCTGTGCGCCACGTACTTTCGCGCACGCCCCCGCACTGATCACGGGGACGACAGCCAGCGGTCGAACGCGCGCTGACACGCGGCGATCGAGGGCAGATCGAGCGCGGGCAGCCAGTCCTGCGGAGCCTCGCTCTGCGCGCACAGCCGGGCGAGCTCGCCGGGGCCGCCGGCGTGTTCGGACAGGAACGCGGTGACGGCGCAGGCGGTGTCGTAGTGCCGCCGCTGCGCGTCGCGATCGTCCGGAAACGCCGCGAGAGCGAACAGTCTC
>RFJN01000546.1 GCA_003694875.1 Planctomycetota bacterium
CTTCCCCGCGGCGCCGCGTGCCGAACACCCCCGCACACCGCTCGCGGGCCCGCCTGCCGACGCCGTGCACGTTCCTTGCGCAAGGCCGCTTGCGTCGGGTGACACGCCCTCCCGTTGCCGTCCCACGCCGCCTGTAGGGGCGGGGTTCAGCCCAATGCCCCTGAGCGAATGAATTCTGGTGTTCCGAACATGCGTCTCAGAAACGCGTTGCGTTGCTGCGGCGGCCGGTGTCCCAAGGAGGCGGCGTACGGCGCGCGCATGACAAACACGCGAGGCGCCACATAGTTGTCGGACGGGCGGCGTCTCGCCGTCGCCGCGGGGCGTTGGGGGCCTCCATTGCACCGCCAGCCGCGGCATTCGGTGCAATGAACAGCCACTGTCGTCGATGGTGCGACGGCGAGATGCCGCCCGTCCGACGGTGGGGGTCTGTGCAGACTGTCAACGCAAGTAACTTCGTCGCGTACAAGGCCGCCATGAGAGTCGCCAACCGCGAGCGGGCGCCGAGAAGCCTGGTCGCAAGCCGCGACACGAACATGCCGATGACCAGGGTCCGCGGCACCCTGTCCTGCATCGTCTTCATTCAGGGGCATTGGGGTTCAGCCCCGCCTGCACCAGCCACGCTCGGGTGCGGCATCGCACCGCCGGCGCGCTCGGGAGCGTCGCCGATCGTGGAGCGAATCCGTGTGCGGCGCGGTGCGTGCAGACGCGAATCGGCAGGGGTGACGCACGCGTTGCCGTCGCTGCAACGGCTTGTCGTGAAGGGAGCTGGTGCCGGCGGGCACCACCCCCGCCCCTACGGCTTGGCGGCATACGGACGCATTCGTGTCCGTGGCTGTGCGGAGGCGCCGGGACGCGGTGTGGGGGGCGCGAGGCGCAAGCGCCACGCGAGATCCTCGCCGCTCCCGCCGGCGGAGGCGCCAAGGGACCGTGTTGGCGGTCGCGACGGCGGGCAAGGACCGCCTCGCGGGCGGCCAAACGATTCGTGGCAGTCCGCTGCGACGGGACGGGTCTTCAGTCGGCGCCGAGGCGCACCGCCATATTGCGGATCTTCGCCCGCAGCAGTCCGGCCGAAACTTCGGCGTCGCCACTTCCCCACAGTGCAGGCAACGGACTCGACACGCTCCTGTCGCCCTCCGCGAGCCACAACCGACCCTCACGTACCTCGAAGGAGAACCTGCGCCCGGCATGCTCGATGTTCCAGCGCAGCGAGTCGCCCTCCCGCTCCACCTCCGCCCCCGGAACCATGGAACGAATCGCAGCCGCCACCGGGTCGCTCTCACCCGCGGCCTCGACAAAGCCGGCCATGGCCACATCCACAGGGTGGGCGGAACCCGCCCCTTCCGCATCGGCCTCCCCCACCCGACGCTCGAGCGCAGCCCGCAGGAGGACGCCGTGCAGGGCAGCGGTCGACCGATCGGAAACCGCGCCCGTCCTCCCCTCGACTCGCCCGCCGTCAACCTCCGGTGGCGCGGCCTCGCCCGCGGCCGGCAGGACCCCCTCTGCCTCCTCCACCGGCGCGGGATCGCAGTTCGAACCCACCGGACCGATCGCCCCCATCCGCAACCCCTCCTCGAGAGGACCAGACAAGCGTCACGTGATAAGTATATCCATCTCCCTGGCCCGAAGAAACGCCGTCTTCTTGTTCGTGCGGACCTGCCTGTCCTTCTCGTGCTCCGCCGTACCCGACCACCGCTGGGCCCCGGGGCCTCGCCGAACGCCGCGTAGAGCAGCATTGCACAACGCCCCCGACGAACGACACCGGGGAACGGCAACGCGGCAAGCGTGGAGCCTGCGCAGCCGCGGGCCGATCTCGGATCGGCCGCAAAGAACCAGCCGGCCCAGAAACCGGGCCGCGGAGAGGCGGCCTGCAACAGGGACCCCGCAGCGCACCACCCATGCCCGCGTTGCGGCTGCGCCTCCGCCACACCTCGGCAGGTACGTCGTCGCGTTCAGTCCCGGCTTCCGTCCGGGTTCAGACGCACGACATGATCGACGGTGCTCGTGCCGTACGCGGCGAAACGACCCGCAACGTAGACGTCGCCGCTTCCGTCGCCCACCGGCAGGATCGCGTCCACCTGGTCGTCGTCGTCGAACCCGACCGCAGCGAAACCCGTGTCGAGCGACCCGTCGGCGTTCAGCCGCGCGATGCCCTTCGCGCTCGCACCGTCGTAGCTGCCGAATCTTCCTCCGACGTAGACGTCGCCACTTCCATCCGTCGCGGGGGCAATCGCGAAGACGAAATCGTCGAATCCGCCCCCAACCGAGAACCCCGTGTCGATCGAGCCGTCGGCGTCGAGTCGCACGATGCGGTTCACGGACGTTCCGTTGCAGGTGGTGAAATCGCCAGCGACATAGATGTCGCCACTGCCGTCGCCGGCGACCGCAATCGCCTTGACGGCTTTGTCGAAGCCGCTTCCCACGTCGAACGCGGAGTCGATCGATCCATCGGAGCGCAAACGCACGAGCCCCATGACCGTCACGCCGTTGTACGACGTGAAGCTTCCGCCAACGTACACGCGCCCGCTACCGTCCCCCACGCCCACGATCACCGAAACGCTCTTGTCGAAGCCGCCGTTCGGCGGCGCGAAGCTGGTGTCGACGCTTCCGTCGGCGTTCAGACGCACGATCCTGAGCACAGGCGCCCCGTTGTACAACGTGAATCCCCCTCCCACGTACACGTCGCCGCTTCCGTCGTCAGCCACCGCGATCGCACTCGCGCCGCCGCCGGGCATGCCGCTTCCCACGTCGAAGGCGGCATCGATCGAGCCGTCGGCGTTCAACCGCACGAGCCCCGGAGACGACACCCCCCGGTAGGACGTGAAGGCTCCCCCGACGTAGACATCGCCCGTGCCGTCTTCCGCGACCGCAACGGCATCGACC
>RFJN01000547.1 GCA_003694875.1 Planctomycetota bacterium
CGACACCCTGTCCTGCCTCGTCTTCATGCAGGGGCATTGGGGTGGATCCCCGCCCGCACCGGCCACGAGGATGGTCTCGCCATGGCACCGAACGCCGCGGCTGGCGACGCCCTGGTGGCGTCCCCCACGCCTCGCAGCGACGGCGAGAACACGTTCGCGCGGTCTCACGCGCCGCGCGAACCGCCTCGCCGGGGCCCGCTTCCGCTCCCGCGCGCGCGGCCGCGCCGGCGTGCGCGTCCCGGTCGGCCCGCGGCGCGCAGCGCCTCGATCTCCTCGGGGCGCAGCTCCCGCGCCGCCCCCGGCTTGAGCCGATCGAGCCGGATCGGACCGATCGCGGTGCGCGTGAGCCGGCGCACCTTCTTGCCGATCTTGGCCAGCATGCGCCGCAGCTGGCGGTTGCGACCGCCGGACAGCACCACCTCGAGCGTGGTGCGCCCCGCCTTCGCCCCCTTGCGCCGTCCCCCGCCGGCGGGCACGATCCGGACCCGCTCGGCGCGCAGCTTGCCATCCGAGGTCCACACCCCCCGCTCGAGCGCACGCAGCTCGTCGGGTCGGATCGTTCCGTCGATCACGACCCGGTACGTCTTCGGCACACCGTGGCGCGGGTGCATGAGCCGCTCGGCGAGCGCCCCGTCGTTGGTGAGCAGCATGAGGCCGTCCGACTCCTTGTCGAGACGTCCCACCGGATACAGCCGCTCGTCGGTCAGGTGCGCAACCAGATCGGTCACCTTCGGCGCACGGTCGGCGTCCGAGGTGGTCGAGACCACCCCGCGCGGCTTGTGCACCGCAAAGGTGCGCCGCGGCCGGATCCGGATCCGCTCGCCGTCGACGCGGATATCGGCCCGCGCCGGATCGACCTTCACCCCCAGGGTGGTCACGACCTCGCCGTCGACCGTCACCCGGCCGGCCGCGATCAGTTCCTCGCAGCCGCGGCGCGATCCCACCCCGGCGTGGGCGAGCACCTTGTGCAGCCGCTCGCCCCCCTCCGCACTCGTCCCTTGCGCGTTCAGTCGACCCGCCCCAGCTCGAACCAGCGCAGCCGCTGCGCGTCGGTGAGCCGCGTCTTCGCGAGCGCCTCCGAGCACGCCCGGTACAGCCGCGCGTTGGGTTGTCCTCCCTGCACCGCCTTCGTGAAGGCGGCGAAGACCTTGTCGGGCAGCGCCTGGCCGCGCAGCGCCTCGCCGAGACAGAACGCCGCGGCGGTCCGCACCGTCAGCCGGCGGTTGGTCTCGAACACGACCGTCGCCACGTCCACCGCCTCGCGGGCACGCAGCACCCCGAGCGCGCGCAGCGCCGGCACGCGCACGTCGTCGGGCTGGCGCTCGACCGCGTCGAGCAGCGCCGGGATCGTCTTGCGCAGATCGAAGACCGAGCGCCGCGGATCGGCCTCCGCGATCGCCTTCGCCGCCTTGCGCGCGATCGCCACCGCCTTGCCCTTGGGATCCTTCGCGCCGTTCCACAGCTTCTCGAAGTGGCCCGCGAGCACGACGGGATCGACGTTGTCGGCGAGCACCGCCTTCGCCTCCGGGAACAGCCCCGCGCGCTCGGCCACCTTGTTCGCCGGGGTGAGCACGAAGATCGGCACGCCCGCGGTGCGGTAGTCGCGCCGGATCTGTGCGATGAACTGCTCGGCGCGCAGATCGTCGCCGAGCCCGTCGGGATTGAGCTCGGTGTGGATCAGGATCGCATCCTGCACGGGGTTGGAGCGTGCGCGCATGAGCCCCTGCTTCGCGCTCGGCACCGGCACCGGCAGGTAGCCGAGATCGCGCACGATGCCGGCGAGCCGGTTGCGCACCTGCGTGTCGCGCGCCACGATCAGCACCACCCGGCTACCGCTCTCGCCGAGCGCCGAGGAGAGGTTCTCGACGACCTTCTGCGCCGCGGCGAACTCGCGCGTGGGTGCGAGCCGCACGAGCGCCTCGGCGGCCGCATAGCGCACCCGCTTGTCGCGGTAGACGAGTGCGGCCGCGAGCGAGGCAGCGTGCGCCGCCGAGCCCGCCTCGAGGGTGCGCTGCATGACCGGGCCGTAGGCGAGCCCGTCGAGCGCGTCGAGCGGGCGCGCCGAGATCCGGCGGCGGCGCCGCCGCGGAGCGGCGGGCGCAGGCTCGGACGGCGCCGCCGGCTCGGTCGCGGGCTCGGCGCTCGGACGCGGCTGCGCCGCGGGCCGGGGCACCACGCGCCGCTCGCTCACCGGCTGCTCCGATCGCGCCGCACCCGAGCCGATCTCGAGGCTCGAGGTGGGCGTCGCTCCCTCGCGCAGGTACGCGGCGAGATCGGCCCCGGGTGCGGGCAGCAGCGACTCGTCGATCGGCAGATCGCGCATGTGCTCGATCAGTGCCACCGCGAGCAGCGGCCGCCCGTCGAGCAGCGCCTTGCGCAGCGCCTTGCCGAGATACGCCTCGCCGCGCGAGACCGCGAGCGCGGGCTGGTTCGCCACCGTGGCCTTGCGCGCGCGCAGCTCGGCGAGCCGCTGGCTGTCGACCTTCGCGGCGCGGGCGGGATCGGACAGCGCCTCGAGCAGCGCGTCCACCTCCACCTTCTCCTGGAACAGCGTCGAGACGAGGATCGTCCACACCCCGTCGAGTGCGCTCGTCTCCACCCCGGCGCGCGCGCCGTGCCGGAGCGCGTCGTAGCAGACCTTCTCGGCCATCTCCTCGTTGTAGGCGTAGCGCGGCACGAGCCGCGGCACCAGCTTGCCGTTGCGCCAGCCCCAGACCGCCCAGTCGCGGAAGTTGTTGACCATGACGCTGGGGTGCTCCTGGTAGTAGCGCTCCGCAAGCGCCTCGAAGTACACCACCGCCGGCCCGAGCGAGGAGGCGTCCTTGCCGGTAATCTCGCGCAGCGCGCTCTCGGCCTGCCGGCGCACGTGCGGCGACTCGTCGCGCCACTCGGTCACTGCACGCAGGTACGGCACCGCCTTGATGTCGCCGAGATGGCCGAGGATCGCACACGCGTTCTGGCGCACGAAGTCGTCGGGGTGGTACAGCAGCTCGATCACCGCGTTGGTGCCGTCGGGACCGAGCTTGCTCAGCAGCACGATCGCCTTGGCGCGCCGCTCGTCGTCCTGCCGGTCCGCGAGCGTGTCGACCACGTACGGCACGCAGAACGGGCCCACCTGCGAGGCGAGCTCCTCCATGGCGCGGTAGCTCTTCTCGAACGACTCGTCATCGTACATGGTTCGCAGCAGCGCGCGGATCCGCTCGGGGCTCTGCCGCTGCCGCAACTGGCCCACCTCGGCGAGCTCGAGCACCTTGCGCGCCACCGTGGCGAGATCGTCCTCGCGCCCGAGCATCTCGACGAACAGCTGATAGCCCGCCTCGTTGCGCAGCTCGAGCGCGAGCTCGTTGGACGGATTCGCAGCGAGCACCTTCTCGAAGCGCTTGAGCGCCTCGTCGTACTGGCCCTGCTCGAACAGCGCGACCCCCTCGCGCCACGCCTGTCGGACCTCGTCGGCAGACTGCGCACGCGCCGCCGGGCAGCCGAGCCCCCACAGCACGAGCAACGCCACGGCGACATACGGCAGACCGGCGGGCGAGCGCCGGCCGGGGCCGAGCGAGGGAATGAGGCTACGCATCGCGATCGATCCTCCCGGGATACGACAACTGTGGCGCCCGGGACGATCGCACACGGGCGCGCGGCGCCGCTTCCGCACACCCGCAGCCCGCACCCGGGCCGGGTCACCCATCCCCCAGCAGCGGGGGCGAATGATAGCCCGCAACCGGTTGTGGGTCAACGGGTAGAGCGGTGACACAACGGTGACAGGAGCGCGCCCGGGCGCCACCGTTTCGCAGCACGCGGCGCGCCGCTACCATACCGCCCATGCGGATCGCACACATCGACGGCACGAGCGGACTCGCCGGCGACATGCTGCTCGGCGCGATCGTCGACGCGGGCCTCGGCGCCGAGCGGCTCGAGCGCCTCGTGGCTCCGCTCGGACTCGGCAGCCGCTTCCGGCTCACCGTCGAACGGGTGCGGCGGGCGGGGCTCGCCGCCACGCGCGTGCGCGTGCACACCGCCCCCGACGCCCCCCAGCCGCGCTCGCTCGCCGCCATGCGCGCCCTCGTCGCCGGGACGCCCCTGCCGCCGGCGGTGGCCGAGCGCGCGGTGCGCGTCTTC
>RFJN01000009.1 GCA_003694875.1 Planctomycetota bacterium
TGCGGCACCGTCCCCTTGCCCACCTCGAACCGGTAGTGCACCTGCGCGGTCGAGGTCACCGCGTTGGTGACCGCGACGCTCACCGGACCTCCTTGATCTCGTACCGACCGCCGAGCCGCGCGCGGCGCGCCATCTCCCGCCGCCCCTGCTCGGTGTCGCCGTCCACGCGCTGCAACCGCACCTCGACGATCACCTGGTCGGCGTCCTCGGGCTGCTTGTCCGAGAGCTCCTTCGGACCGAAGCGCACCGTCTGCCCCGGCAGGAGCTTCTTCACGAGCGGCTCGAGCCCCGGCGGACGGTTCACCCGGACCTCGAGCGGCGCCCGCCCCTTCGAGGTCACCTCGAGACGCTTGTCGCGCTCCACACGGTACATGTCCACGTCCGCCCGACCCGAGATCCGACCCCGGATCGCACGCCCCTCGACCAGCTCGATCGCGGAGCGAATGTCGCCGTTGGGCTCGATCTCCAGACTGCCGTCGACCGCCGCCGGCTCGACCACGATCTGGTAGGGGCCCGGAGGACGACCGATCGTGGCGACCGCGATCCCCGCCGGACCGTCGCCGAGCCGCAACGCCGGCACGTCCAGCTTGCCGCCGGCCGGATCGAAGCTCGCCACGAACTTCGGATCCCGGTCCGGATCGAGAAACACCGTCAGCAAGGCGTTCGAGAACTCCTTCGGTCCGTCGAGACGGATCCGCACCAGCCGCCCCTCGAGGTCCGGCGGAATCCGGAACCAGTCGCGATCGCCCACCACGTCGAGCGACGCCTGCACCGGCGCCCCCGCCGGCAGCGCGTCCGCAAGTGCCGGACGATCGTTGGGCTCGGTCTCGACGTCCCCCTGCGGCACCGTCCCCTTGCCCACCTCGAACCGGTAGTGCACCTGCGCGGTCGAGGTCACCGCGTTGGTGACCGCGACGCTCGCAAGAAGCTGCCCGTCACGCGGCGCACGCCAGCGCGCCACCTCGAGCTTCTGCCCCACCAGCACGTAGCGCCGCAGGGGCTGGATCTGACGACCCACCCGCTCCCAGAGCTCGAGCGACAGCGCCGGCGGATCGCTCGCCTTGCGCCCCTCGGTCACGTCCTCGAGCCGCAGTCGCAACACCTCGCCGGGCTTCGCCACGATCCGGAACGCGTCGGAACGGTCCACCGCATCGAGACGACCGTGCACCGGCGGCGCGTCGAGCGCCAGATCCACCGCGTCCTCCACCCGGTCGTTCGGCTCGCGGTCCACCTCCACCGGATTGGCCTCGCGCGTCAGACGCAGCTTCCAGTCCGGCTCGCCGACCCCGATCCTTTCGCCCACCGCGAACGTCGCCGCCGGGCCGATGCGCAACACCAGCCGCTCGTCCTTCCGCGCCGCGAGAGAGCGCAGATCGATCCGGCCCCCCGCCGCGATGCGCGTCACGCGCGCCACCCGCGGGCGACCGCCACGCGCCACCAGCGTGTCGAGCCGCACCGGGCCCCGAGCCCCCGTCTCGAGCGACACCCGGTAGGTGCCCGCCGACGGAAGCTGCAGCGTCACGAAGTCGCGATCCGGCGGGCCGTCGATCCAGCCCTGCAGCACGTCGTCCACCCCGAGCAGGTCGGCGTCGCGCAACTCGTCGTTCGGCTCGTGCTCGACCCCGGCCACCTCCGCATTGGTCACCGGCTCGAGCGCCAGGCCGATCGTCTTGCCCGCCACGTCGTCGCCCGTCACCCGGACCGCGATCACGTGGCCCGCGGGCTGCAGCGTGAACCGGTGCACCACGAGCGTCCGGCCTGCCGGCACCTGCAACCGCTTGTACGTCGTGCCCGACAGGGTGACCGTCACCTCGATCCCCGCGTCGGCCGGCGCGCTCACCCGCAACCGCGCCTCGCGTGCCGCCGAACCCGAACCCGCGACGTGTACCGCCGCGAGACCGTTGGCGTCGCTCTTGACCTGCACCGAGCCGCCGACCTTCAGCTCCGTCGCCTTGCCGGCCGCCGCCGCCTTCACCGCCTCGAGTTCCGCGTCGAGACGCCCGAGCAGCCGCTTCGCCGCCTCGCGGTCGGGGAAGTAGTCCTCCGAGAGCAGCGCCACCTCGAGGTGGTTGCGCGCCCGCACGATCTCTCCCTGCGCCTCGAGACCGAGCGCGAGGTGGTAGCGGATCGTCGGATTGGAGGGTGCGGCCACCGCCGCACGTGTGAGCACCGGCATCGCCTCGTCGAGCCGCCCGTCCAGAAACAGCAGCCAGCCCCAGGTGTCCAGGATCTCGCCCAGCCGCGGCGCCGCCTGCCCCGCTCGCCGCGCATACTCCACCGCCTCCGAACGCCGGCTCGGATCGGTCGCGAGCAGGTACGCGAGGTTGTTGAGCGCCACCGGCGAGGGTCGCTTCACCGACGCCGCCCGCTGGTACGCCGCGATCGCCCCCTCGATGTCGCCCGAACGCTCGAGCGCCATGCCGAGACGCAGCGCCACCTGCGGATCGTCGGGGAAGCGCTCGGCGAGATCGCGCAGCGTGGAGAGTTCACCCACCGCGTCGTCGCTCTCGGCCTGCACCTGCGCCAGCATGAGACCCGGCTCGATGTCCGAGGGCGCCAGCTCCATGAGCCGCTCGGCGATCGCTCGCCGCACCTCGGGATTCATCCGCCGGCGCAACCGCGCCATGCGCATGGCCCACCACATGGGCAACAGCCCCGCCCGCTCGTCACGCGCCACCGCCTCGGCCCGCTGCTGCGCCTCCGCCAGCCAGCCCGCCGCGCTCAACGCAAACATCTCGAGACTCGATCGCACGTACGGATCGAGCGTGCGGCCCGCCTGCCCGGTCAGCGCAAGCACCGCCCCCCGCAACTCCTCGGGCAGACGCGCCGCCTGCAGCAACCGGTCGGCGTCCTCGTCCTGGCCCGCGAGCGCGAGCAGCATCGCGTGCGCCACGAGCGCCTCGGGACTTCCCTGCACCCGCGCGCGCCAGCGCCGGAACGACAGCAGCGCCGCCTTCGGATCGCCCGCGATCGCCTGCGCCGCCGCCAGCACCGCCGCGAACCGCACGTCCCCCGTCTTCTCGAGCGCGCGCTCGAGCGCGAGCAGCGCCCGACGGATCTTGCCGCGCTCGAACAGCAGGATCGCGTCCTCGTGCCCCGCCGGCATGCGCGCGCGCAGCCGCTGCAGCGCCGCGTACGCCTCGAGCGCGTCCCGATCGCGGTGCGCCAGCGCATAGCCGCGCGCGAGCCGCGCGAGCACGTTCGGGTCGCCCGGCTGCAGCTTGCGCACCCGCTCGAGCACCTCCACCGCACCGGTGGCGTCGCCCGAGGCCGCACGCGCCCGGGCGAGCGCCCGCAGGACCGCAAGGTCGTTGGGCCGCTTCTCGCGCAGCAGCTCGAGCTCCTCGATCGCGCGCGGCCAGTCGCCCTCGGCCGCCGCCAGACGCGCGCGCATGAGGTGCGCGGCCTCGAGCTCGGGCCGCTCCTTCAGCGCCCTCTCCACCTCGCGCACCGCCAGGTCGATCCGCCCGAGCCGGTTGTACACGTTCGCGAGCACGAGACGCGCCTGCGCAAACCGCGGATCGCGATCCGCGATGCGCGCAAGCTGCTCGATCGCCTCGAGCGTGTCCGCGGTCTGCTCCTGCGCCGAGGCGAGCAGCGCGAACGCGCCGGGCAGATCGGGATCGCTCTCCGCAAGCTTCGCGAGTTGCTCCACGCCGCGCTTCGTCTGGCCCGCGAGGATCCGGAAAATCGCCTCGTTGACCTGCAGCAGCCGATCCTCCGGGAACCGCTTGCGCAGCGACTCCACGAGCGCGAGCCCCTCTTCGGCCTCGCCGCCGCGCACGTACGTGCCGAGCAGCGCCCGGATCGCCCGCGCACGCGTCTTCTCGTTCTCGAGCAGCCGCTTCGCCCGCTCGCGCACCTTCTCGGTCTTGCCCGCCCGCTCATCGAGCGCGAGCAGCCCGAGTTCGGCCTCCTCGAGCCCCGGAGCGAGCTCGAGCGCCTTCTCGTACGCCTCGCGCGCTCCATCGACGTCGCGCCGCTGCACCCGCGCACGGGCGAGCAGCAACCACGGCTGCGGCGAGCGACCGAGAAGCTGCGCCATGCGCTCGAAGTGCGACTCGGCCGCACCGAAGTCCCCGTCGGTCATGGCCACCATGCCCCGCAGGTACGCCGCCACCGCCAGACCGCGAGCCTGCTTGGCGAGCCGCTCCGCAAGCTCGCGCGCGTCCTGGATGCGACCGGCGCGGATCAGCATGTCCCCGAGCGTCATGGCCGCCCCGAGCGCCTTGTCGCCCGCGTTCTTGAGCA
>RFJN01000548.1 GCA_003694875.1 Planctomycetota bacterium
AGGTTCCGGCAGGCGCGCACGAGCATGGGATCCGCCTCGCGCACCGCGATCAGCACCGTCTGCCCCGTGAGGCCGAGCGCCGTGAGCACCGCAGCCACCTCGCGCGTCTTGCCCGACGGCGCCGCGAAACCCTCGACCACGACCGTCTCGCCGTCGCGCAGCTTGCTGAGCAGCGCGGACTGCGTCGCCCGCCGGCGCGCCTTCTTCGGCATGGCGTAGCGGTAGTCGCGCGGCTTGGGCCCGAAGATCGTGCCGCCTCCGCGCCACAACGGCGAGCGGCGGGTGCCCGCGCGAGCGCGACCGGTCCCCTTCTGCCGCCACGGCTTGCGGTTCGAGTACTTCAGCTCTGAACGACCGCGGGTGCTGTGGGTGCCGCGCCGCTTGTTCGCCTGGTACATGACACAGGCGGCGTGCACGAGGCGCGAGCGCACCTTCCCGCCGAGGCGCGCCGGATCGACCTGCACCGGATCGGCCGCGCCGACCGTTCCGCCGGCCACGGTGTGGGCCGGAATCTCGTACGTGCTCGTCATCGTCTGCGTGTCCTCTCGCTCAGCTCACCACGCGGGCGGCGACCGCCTTGCGGATCACCACGTAGCCGCCGCGCGGGCCGGGAATCGCGCCCTTGACCAGGAGCAGGTTGCGCTCCGGATCCACCTTGACCACGTCCAGGTTGCGCACCGTCGCCCGCTTGCCGCCGAGGCGGGTGTACATGCGCTGGCCCTTGAGGACGCGCTTCGGGGTGGCCGCCATGCCGATCGAACCCGGCAGACGCTGGTTCTTCGAGCCGTGGCTGCGGGGTCCGGAGCCGAAGTTGTGGGCCTTCATCGTGCCCTGCAACCCCTTGCCCTTGCTCGTGCCGACCACGTCGACCTTCTTCCACTCGGCCGCCACCTCGACCGTCACCCGGTCGCCCACCGACCAGCTCTCGCCGTCGTCGACCGGCACCTCCTTGACGAAGCGCTTGGGGCTCTCGCCCCCCGCGGTCTTCTGCAGATGCCCGATCTCGGGGCGCGTGAGCCCCTTGAGGTTGCCGCGCAGCGGCTTACCCTCGGCGAGCCGCTTCTTGACGCGCTCCCACTGCTCCGGCGTCATGCGCTCGTCGAACCCGAGCTGCAGCGCCCGGTACCCGTCGCGCTCGGGCGTACGCACCTGCAGCACCGCACACGGCCCGGCCTCGATGACCGTCACCGGCAGCATGTTGCCCTGATCGTCAAAGATCCGGGTCATGCCGAGCTTCTTGCCCAACAGTGCCTGTGGCATTCCTACCGTCCTCTCTCATCCACCAGGTCGGCGCCTCGTCGCTCTCGGCCCCTCGCCGTCGGAGCTCGACGCCAACCTCTTCGGATCCCTTCGCGCCGCGCTAGGCCTTGATGCGGATGTCCACCCCCGCCGGCAGCGTCAGCTTGCTGAGCGTCTCCACCGTCTTCGCGGTCGGCTCGGTGATGTCGATCAGCCGCTTGTGGGTGCGGATCTCGAACTGCTCGCGCGACTTCTTGTCGACGTGCGGCGAGCGCAGCACGGTGTAACGCTCGATGCGCGTGGGCAGCGGGATCGGCCCCGCGACCCGCGCCCCCGTCGACTTGGCGGCCTCGACGATCCCCTGCGCGCTCTGGTCGAGCACCTCGTGGTCGTAGGCCTCCATCCGGATTCGAATCCGTTCACTTCCGGTCATGTCTGTTCCACCGCTCCTTCGCCTCGCTCCGCTTCCCCACGCCGCGAGCCGCGGCCGGCGGAGACCCACTGGGTACGAAAGGCCAAGAGAATACGCGTTTTTCTCTCCGCGTCAAGCGACAAACCCAAAAACCCGCCCGTTGTGCTCAGGACCACTTCGGACGCGCCTCCTCGGGCACGGGCGCGAACGCATGCGGCTCGAGGCTGAACGTTGCACGCCCCTGGCTGAGGCTGCGGATGCCCGTCGCGTAGCCGAACATCGCGGCGAGCGGAACGAGGCCGCGAATCACCCGCATCTCGCCGTGCAGCGCCATGTCCTGGATCGTGGCGCGCCGCTGCTGCAGATCGGTGAGGATCGTGCCGTAGTACTCCTCGGGTGTCTGCACCTCGAAGCGCATGACCGGCTCGAGCAGCACGAGCCCCGCCTTCTCGAGCGCCTGGCTCACCGCAATCGAGGCCGCGGCGTTGAACGCCACCTCGTTCGAATCCTCGGGGTGGGTCTCCGCATCGAGCAGCGTGATCTTGACGTGGATCACCGGGTAGCCGAGCGCCCCGCCCGCCATGGCGGCCGCGCGCGCCCCCTCCTCGGCAGCCGCGAGCAGCTCCCGCGACAGCACCCCGGGCTTGAGCCGGCTCTCGAACGCCACCTTCTCCTTGGCGCCCTCGGGCGGCTCCCACGGCTCGACGCGCACCGTCACCGCGCCGAACAGCCGTCGCTGCGCCGTCTCGCGCTCGAAGCGTCCGTGCGCCTCGGCCGGCTGCGCCACCGTCTGCCGGTAGCTCACCCGCGGCTTGCCCACGCGGGCATCGACGTGGAACTCGCGCTTGATGCGGTGCGCGAGCACCTCGAGGTGCAGCTCCCCCATGCCGCTGATGATCGTCTGCCCCGTCTCGGGGTCCTCGCGCACGTCGAAGGTGGGATCCTCGCGCTTGAGACGCTCGAGCACATCGAGCAACTTGTCGCGCTCGGCGGTCGTGCGCGGCTCGATCGCCATGGAGATCACCGTCTCGGGAAACTCCATGGGCTCGACCGAGACCGGCTCGTGCTGCGCGCACAGCGTGTCGCCGGTCACGGTGAACTTGAGCCCCACCGCCGCAACGATCTCGCCCGGCCCCGCCTGCTCCACGCGCTCGCGACTGTCCGCATGCAGCACGAGCAGCTGCCCCACCCGCTCCTTCTTGCGCTGGCGGCTGTTGTAGACGGTCATGCCCTGCTTGAGCCGACCGGAGTAGACCCGCAACCAGGTGAGTTCGCCGAACGGGGTCGCCTGCGTCTTGAACGCGAGCGCGCACAGCGGCGCCGAGGGATCGGGAGGCCGCTCCACGACCTCGCCCGCCTTCTTCCCCTCGGTGCGCACCGCCTTCTGCGGCGGGATGTCGAGCGGCGACGGCAGGAAGTCCACGATCCCGTCGAGCAGCGGCTGCACGCCCTTGTTGCGCAGCGAGCTGCCGGCATAGACCGGCGTCAGGCGGCAGGCGATCGTGGCGCGCCGCAGCGCCGCACGCGTCTGCTCCTCGTCGGGCACCTCGGAGGACAGCACGTGCTCGAGGAAGGCGTCGTCCACCGCGCTCAGCCGGTCCACGAGCCGCTCGCGCCACAGCGAGAGCTGCAGCTGCGCCTCCTCGTCGAGCGGCATCTCCTCGACAGTCTTGCCCTGATCCTCGTCGCGGAACGCGAGCCCGCGCCCGGTGATCACGTCCACCACCCCGCGGAAGCCCTTCTCGCGTCCGACCGGAAAGGTCACCACGACGGGCTGCGCGCCGAGCCGCTGATCGATCTCCTCGACCACACGCTCGAAGTCGGCGCCGATCCGGTCGAGCTTGTTCACGTAGGCGAGCCGCGGAATGCGGTAGCGGTCGGCGCGCCGCCACACGCTGTAGCTCTGCGCCTCCACGCCGCCGACACCGCAGAACACCCCGATCGCACCGTCGAGCACCCGCAGGCTGCGTTCCACCTCGGCGGTGAAGTCGACGTGGCCCGGGGTGTCGATGATGTTGATCACGCAGTCGCGCCACTGCGTGCGGGTCGCGGCCGCGGTGATCGTGATGCCGCGCTCGCGCTCCTCCGCCATCCAGTCCATGGTGGCGGTGCCCTCGTGCACCTCCCCCATGCGGTGCTGCTTGCCGGTGTAGTAGAGGATGCGCTCGGTGGTGGTCGTCTTGCCGGCATCGATGTGCGCGATGATGCCGATGTTGCGCAGCTTGTCG
>RFJN01000115.1 GCA_003694875.1 Planctomycetota bacterium
CTCGCCGCGCTTCTCGAGGATCGGGTAGCGCACGATCGCGTCGGGATCGTCCTCGGGCGAACCCGGCCGCGGCGCCAGCGGCCGCTGTTCGGGCGGCCCGGGCAGCAGCCAGAGGGCGATCCGCAGGCCGACAGGCGGCGAGTACGACGGCGCGTTGCCGAGATCGAGAAACGCTCCCGGCGCCGTGAAGTACAGCGCGGCGCCGAACCGGCCCGGCCCCCCCTCGATCCCGCGACCGCCCGCCACGAGCCCGTGCGCCCCGCGCACCGCCACCGCATCGTCGTCCGCACCGCGCTCGAGTTCCTCGCCGTGCAGCAGCACGAGCGGGGTCCACACCGCCGCGACGAGCCGCCGCCGGTCCCTCCACAACCAGGCGCCACCGCCCTCGATCGCGGCCGCACGCGCCCGATCGACGAGCGCCCGCACCGAGGTGAGCAGCTGCTCGCGCTCGTAGCGGGCGGGAAGACGCAGCAGCGCCGCGATCGAGAGCGCGGCGAGCACCGCGATCACCGACAGCACCACGAGCAGCTCGGCGAGCGTGAAGCCGGCTGCCGATCTCCGGCCGCCCACCGCGCTCTCCCCGCCTGTCGCCGCCGCGAGCACCGAGCCGCCCCTCACCGCCACGAGGCGATGTCGTCGCCCCCACCGCCCTGGTCCACCCCGTCGGGCCCCACCGACCAGATCACGAAACTCACCGGCGCCGGATAGACACCGGTCTCGGGGCTCGGTCGCGGCCGCAGCCGCTGTTCGGTCTCGTCGAAGAGGTAGCGCTCGATCCGGCGTCCGCCGCGATAGTCGCGGTGGTGGAAGTACACCAGCGGCCGGCCCCACGGGTCGAGCACCTCGAGAAGCTCCGGTCGCCCGAGCACGCTCGCGGTGGGATCCTGCTGCGTCTCGTCGCCGTCGGTGTTGCCGAGCTCGTCCTCGTCCGGCTCGTAGAACGGCCCGCCACCGCGGGTGGTGGTGACGCACCGCACGAGCGACTCGATCCCCTCGTTGATCCCGTTGGTGCGCTCGAAGCCGAGTGCTGCTAGGGCGGTGGGCGGATAGTCGCCGAACGCCGCCTCGTAGCTCTGTGCGGCGGCCGCAAGCCGCTCGATCTGCGCCTTGCACGCCTTGCGCATGCCGCTGCGGCGCGCGGCGGTGATCGCGGGCAGCGCAAGCGCGGACAGCAGCGCCAGGATCGCGATCGCCACGAGCAGCTCGATCAGCGTGAAACCGCCTGCGTCGCCGTACCGCCGCATGTCCGCCTCCGTCACGGGGTGCGATCGCGCACCACGAAGATCGCCGCCTCGCGCACCACCAGTTCGACCTCGGTGTCGCGTTCGGCCGCGACCCAGATCGAGCACGTCGTCTCGCCCCCGCGCACGAACGCGGTCTTGCGCACGCGGGCGAGCTCACGTCCGTCGAGCCGGAGCACGACCGTCTTGTCGGTGCGATCGATCTCGATCGCGAGCGTGTGGGGACCGGTTCCCTCGAGCGGCCCGAGCGTCTCGGGCTCGCTCCACGCCTTGCCGCCCCGTCCGCGCCACGAGACGGCCAGCGAACCGTCGGCCTCGTGGCCGAACGCGACCGCCTCCCCGCTCTCGAGCGCCACCTCGATCCCGTAGCGCAGCGCGCTCGGCTGCGCCCGCTCGAAGCGCACGCGGAACTCGGCGAGCCGGCGGCGCCCGATCCGGCGCAGCACGCGCGTGCGTCCCCCGTCGGCGCGCTGCTGCCGGCCGCGGAACACGAGCCGCCGCCCCGCGATCTGCGCCTGCACCCCGTACGCCTCGTCCTCGCTCCAGCGGCCGCGCACGGCCTCGGCGTCGGGACGATCGAACCGGTCGCGCCACACCCGCCGGCTGCGCGCGCGTTCGATGCGCTCGAGCGCCGCCCGGGCGTAGGCGCTGCGGGAGCCGGCCTGCACGAGCGCACGCAGCCGCCGCTCGGCCGCCTCGTAGCGCGCCTCCACGTAGTCGAGATAGGCGAGACCGAGCGTGGCCAGCTCGTAGCCGGGCCGGCGTGCGAGCGCGTCCTCGAACCGCTCGCGCGCCTCGGCGCGCAGACGCCGCGCCCGCGGCGCGTCCGCGCTGCGGCCCGCCATGAGGGTGAGCATGCGGCCGATCTCGACGAGCGTGGGCGGATCGTCGCGGCGCAGGTGCGCGAGGTAGCGCGCGTACCGCAGCGCCTGCTCGTCGTTGCCGAGCCGGAACTCGAGGCGCATGCGCTCGGCCGCCACCAGGTCGAAGTCGAGCCCCGCGCGCGCGGCCGCCTCGATCGCCGCCCGCGCGGCCTCGAGCTGCCCCGCGGCGGCGAGCGTCGCGGCGCGCACCGCCTGCGCCACACCGGCGAGTTCCGGCTGCGCGGCCGCGAGGCGATCGAGTTCCGCGGTCGCCGAGACCACCTCGCCACCGGCCGCGCGCACGTACGCGCGCGCGAGTTCGAGCCGCGCACGGCGCAGCGCCGCCGTACCGGCGACCGGCGCGGTGTCGGTCGGCGCGCCCGCGAGTCGCTGCCGCGCGGTGTCGAGTTCGCCGAGCGCGGTGGCGAGCAGCGCGCCCACGATCGCGCGTGTGGCGGCGTACTCGGGCTCCTGCCCCTCGGGCAGCCCCGCCCAGCCGTCCGCCGCCGCCTCCAGCGCGCCGGCGTACAGCGCCGCTCGCACCGAGAACAGCGCCGCCCACCGGTCCTCGGGAGCCCGCTCGGCCGCCTCGGCGAACGCGCGCTGCGCCTCGCCGTGCCGACCCTGCGCGAGGTGCACGAGCCCCAGCGTGCGCCAGCTCTCGGCGAGCAGCGCGGGATCGCTGCCGCCCTCCACGAGCGGGCGCAGATCCTGCTCGGCGCGACCATACGCCCCGACCTCGAGCGCGAGCCGCGCCCGCTCGAGCCGGATCCTCGCGGTGGCGGTGTCGTTGTCCGCGAGCGCGAGCGAGGAGAGTCGCTCGAGCGCGAGCGTCGGCGCGCCGAGGCGCCGCAGCAGCCGCGCGTGTCCGAGCGCGAGCGGCACCGACACGAGCCCGTGCGCCTGCGCGTCCTCGTAGACCTCGAGCAGCGCCTCCTCGCAGCCCGCGCGCTGCGGCTCGCTCTCGGCGCGTGCGCACCGACGCTCGAGCAGCGCCGCCAGTTCGCCCACGGCCTCGAGAAGCGTCGGCTCGATCGCGATCGCCGCACGCAGCTCCGTCTCCGCCTCCGCCTCGAGCCCCCAGCCGAGACACGTCCGCGCGAGCGCGAGGTGGGCCTGCGCGTCACCCGGCGCGATCGCCGCGCGCCGTCTCGCGTAGACCTCCCGCGGCGTCGGCGCCCGCTCGACCCGCTCGATCTCGTCCTTCGGCACCACCACGTCGCTGCTCGCTCCGCGCATGCGGAAGCGGTAGCCGGTGGCGGTCTCGCGCACGATCCGCCCCTCGAGCGCGCGGCTGCGGCCCCGCAGCCACAGCCGATCCCAGCCGATGCGGTCCGGCACGCCCGAGCCCTGCGCCGGCGTGGCGGCGCTCGCCTCCCCCTCGGCGGCGGTCGTCGCGCTCGCGGACGCCAGCAGGACCCCCGCGAGCGCAAGCCCGAGCACCACGTACCGGCGGCGGCTCATGGCGAACGCTCCTCCGCCGCCCGGCGCAGCACGGCCGGCCGCGGTGCGAGCAGCGTCCCATCCTCGTTCGTGACCACGTCCGGTACGAGGTGTTCGGGCGCGGGCGCGGGCGGCAGCGCGATCGGATCGGGCACCGGATCGCTCCACGGATCGGGCGCGGCGAAGGGGTTGCGCTTCCAGTGCGGCTCGAACCGCGCGCCCTTGCGCAGCAGCGGCGGCGGATCGAGCGGCACCTCCTCGGGCGCGAGCAGCTGCGGCGCTTCGGTCGGCGGCAGATCCGGCACCGCGGGCAGCCGCAGCGCCGCCCCCCCGATCTCGCCCCACAGCACCCACACCGCGAGCGCAGCGAGCACGAGCCCCACCGTCCGTTCGACGCCCCCCTGCATCACCGACGCCTCCACCGCCGCAGCCCGCTGCGCCGCTCGCGACGCTCGCGCGGCACCTCCTTCGCCGAGACGAGCGCGAGTGCGGCGCACTCGGCCGACAGCGCGAGCTCGGTGTCCGAGACGCGGCGCACCTCCCAGCGCAGCAGCTCGAGCGCCCGCCCGGCGGCTTGCAGGTCGGCGAGCAGCGCGAGCACCTCGCGCGGCTGCAGCGTCGTCTCGAAGCGCACCGGCAGCAGCCGCAGCCGGCTCTGCGTCCCGTCCCCGGTCTCGCGAGGCGACTCCCGCCCGTGCCCCTCCTCGCCCGTCGGCGCCGCGAGCGCCACGTACCGCGGGTTCGCCGGGGCGAGCTGCTCGATCGTCCGGGCGCCGTGCGCGACGAGTCGCTCGAGCACATCGTCGAGCACGTCGGCGTGCGCGAGCGCCTCCTCGATCCGCGCCTCGGGCGGCTGGCGCTCGAGGCCGAGATCGCGCGGCAGCGCCACCCCCTTGCGGCGCGCGGCGGCGCGGTGCTGCTCGACGAGTTCGAGCACCCGGCCGTAGGCGACATACGGGCTCTCGCCCTCCTGGCGCTCGAACGCCGGGCGCCGCGCGTGGAGCAGCTCCGCACGCAGCCGGGGGCCGATCCGCTCCGCGAGCACCTTCGCGAGCCCGCGCTCGAATCCCTCGCGCCCGGACAGCTCCGCGATCCGGTCCTGCACCTGCTGTTCGAGGCGTGCCGCCTCGTGCCCGAGCCGCCGCGCCTGCGCGTCGATGCCGCCGGCGATCGAGAGCCCGATCGCGAGCACGAGCAGCCCCCCGCCGCCCACGAGCAGCGCCCGGCGGTGGTTGCGCCACAGTGTCTCGAGGTCCACGCTCACGGCATCCGCCCTCCGCGGGCGCGCACCCGCACCCGCAGCTCGAACGCGAGCATGGCGCCGGGCCGCTCGGCCGGCGTGCCCGCGATCTCCGCCTCCACGACCTCGCGTC
>RFJN01000116.1 GCA_003694875.1 Planctomycetota bacterium
CCCTCGGGCAGCGCTGCCGCCTCGATCCCGGTCACCCACAGCTGCACCCCGGCGTCCCGGGCCGTCCGGGCGGCGCGTTCGAGTGTCGCTTGCTGCGTGTCGTCGAGTTCCCCGATATCCGAGAGATCGAGCACCAGACGCGGCGCCCTGTCGGCGTGCTCGGTGATCGCTTCCGCGAGCGCCTCGAATCCCTCGGGCTGCACGGTCAACACGTGCAGTGTCGCCGTGGGCGCCATCTTGCGCCGGCCGGGCTTCTTCGCGCCACGGTGCACGAGGTAGCCCGAGTCGTCGGCCTCCGCGACCCGGAACGACGCCTCGTCCGCCCCCTGCCCTCCGCCGCTCGACGCCTCGCTGCCACGCGCCTCGATCCAGGCCGCCACGCCCGAGATCGCCTGCGCCGCATCCTCGAACACCGGCGTCGCGGCACCAGCCTCGCCGAGCGCACGGCGGCTCGCCTCGTCGAGACCCGCGAGCGCGAGGTAGCCCGAGGCGTCCTCGAGCCGCGCACGAAGCTGCTCGAGCGCCGCCGCCGTGTCGGTGTCGAGCGACACACCCTCGAGATCGAGCACGAACGCACGCAGCTTCTTGCCGAGCAGCGACTCGATCGTGGTCGCGAGCCGGTCGAGCCCCTCCGGGGTGGGCCGCAGCCGCACGACCTCGCGCGGCAGGCCGTCGGGCCCGAGCCGTCGGTAGCCCTCGGTGAACGGGAGCGAGGGGCGACGCGGCCCGAGCACGACCGTGTGCAGGTCGAGTTCGTGCTCGGCGGCGCGCCGCTGCAGATCGAGCTCGGCGTCGAGCGCATCCCGCATCTGCGCGAGCGCGGCATCGGTGTCGGCGGCGACATGCAGCCCGGCTGCCGCCTCGCCGAGCGCCTCGAGCACCGTGTCCCGCACCCCCGCGAGCACGAGCCGGCCGCCGGCCGCCTCGCACGCCCGATGGGTCTCGAGCAGCGCCTCGACCGCGCCCGGTGCGAGCGTGTCGAACCGCGAGAGGTCGATCACGATGTGCCGCTTGCCCTGCCGAACGAGCGTCTCGGCCGCGCGCGCGAGCGGCTCGACGTCGTCGTCCTCGGGCAACTCGACCCCGAAGCCGATCGCGGTCGCAACGTCCCCGAGCGTCAGCCGGCCCGTGTCCTCTCCACCCTTGCCCTCGCCGACCGTCTCCGGTCGCAGAATGACGACTTCTTCACGCTCCATCGACGGAGCCCCCATGCCCGCGTCTCCTGGTGAACGGATCGATCGACGGCCCGGTAGCACGCCGCCTTCGCCGTGTGCGCCGCAACGGCGCCTCTCCCACCCCCGCCAGCGCGCTGCCGCCCGGCGCCAGCGTACGAAACCCTCTGGCACGACAGACGCTACGTCGGTCGTTTATATCACGGCGCCGGAGGGCTGTCAAACAGCGTTTCTTCTTGTGTTGCAATGGATTATGTCGTTTTTTACAGGCTCCCGCGCATGCGGCGACCCCGGCCCGCGCCCGTGCAGCATACCCGCCCCCTCAGACTCCTGCACCGCCGGTCGACGGCGCGCCCGCCGCCGCTCCCCGCCGCTCGGTCGCCACCTCGTCGTACAGGGCAGCGTACCGGCTCGCCGAACGGTCCCACGACCAGTCCTGCTCCATGCACCGGCGCAGGAGTCGGCGGAACGAACGCCGGTCGTGCCACAGCCCGACCGCCCGCGCCACCGCGTCGGCGAGCTGACCCGGATCGGGCTCCTCGAACACGAAGCCCGTGCCCGCACCGCTCGCGTCCCGCTCCACCGGCACCACCGTGTCGGCGAGCCCGCCCGTACGCCGCACGATCGGGGGGCTGCCGTAGCGCATGGCCTGCATCTGCGTGAGCCCGCACGGCTCGTAGCGCGAGGGGATCAGCACCAGATCCGCCCCGGCGAAGATGCGGCGCGCGAGCGGTTCGTCATAGCCGATCCGCGCTGCCATGCGGCCCTCGTAGCGGCTTGCCGCCTCGCGCACCGCCCCCTCGAGCTCGGGTTCGCCCGTGCCGAGCACCACGATTCCGAGATCGTGCGCGAGAAGCTCGTCGAGCGCGGCCAGCACCAGATCGATCCCTTTCTGGTGCACCAGCCGACTCACGATCCCGATCACCGGTCGCTCGAGCGGGATCTCGAGCTCGAACTCCCGGCGCAGCGCCTCGCGGCACACCATCTTGCCCGTGAGGTCCTCGGCGTCGTAGTTCGCCGCGATCTCGGGATCGGTCGCCGGATTCCAGCTCTCGGTGTCGATCCCGTTGAGGATCCCCACGAGCACCTCACGGCGCTGCAGCAACAGCCCCTCGAGCCCCTCGCCGTACGCCGGGGTGCAGATCTCGCGCGCATAGCTCGGCGAGACCGTCGTGATCCGGTCGGCGTACACCAGCGCCGCCTTCAGATAGCTCACCTGCCCGTAGTACTCGAGCCGCTGCCAGCGGAACTGCTCCCAGTCAAACCCCGTGACCGGAAACGACTCGGCCGGGAACGTCCCGAGATACGCCAGGTTGTGGATCGTGTGCACGAGCGCCGGACGCGGCGGGGCGTGCTCCGGCGTCTCGAGCGCCAGGATCGCCGGACACAGTCCCGCCTGCCAGTCGTGACCGTGCACCACGTCGTACCCACGACCCTGCTGTGCCCCGGTGCGGGCGATGTGGGCCGCGGCGCGACAGAACCAGCTGAACCGCAGCGCGTTGTCGGGAAACGCCACCCCGGCCGCCCCGTACAACCCCCCGCGGTCGTACAGCGCCGGACAGTCCACGAGGTGCATGGGAACCCCGCCCGGCCCCACCCCGCGCAGCCAGCGGCCCCGCAGCCGGTGGCCGCCGAGCGTGAACTCGAGCGGCTGCACCGGTTCCGGGCTTCGAATCCCGAGCGCGCTCCAGCGGCGTCGCACCCGCGCGTACAGCGGCAGTACCACCTCCACCTCGAGCCCCCGCTCGCGCAGCGCCGGCACCAGCGCGCCGCTCACCTCGCCGAGTCCTCCGGTCGCGCACAGCGGCGCCATCTCCGAACTCACCCACAGCACCCGCATGTGGTCTCCTCCGCTGTCGTGTCCCGGTGTCGCGCACCATGCTACGGCATCGCTGCGCAGGGTTCGAAGCGTGGTGGTGCGCCGCGATCAGCGGCCCACCGGCCCGTTCGTGCCGGGGCCCGCGCCGTCCTCGCCCTGCGGCGCACCGAGCACCCGCAGACGCCCCCGCGCGCCCTCGTGCCCCGGGTCGACCGACAGGCAGCGCTCGAACGCGCGCACCGCCTCGTCGAAGCGGTGGTCGAGCGCAAG
>RFJN01000010.1 GCA_003694875.1 Planctomycetota bacterium
CCCGCCGACACGCTCCAGCCGAGCGCCGCCCCGCCGCCGAGCAGCAGCAGCGAGGCGCCCGCCACCGCCCCTCCCGAGAGCCCGAGGATGAACGGGTCGGCAAGGGGGTTGCGCAGCAGCGCCTGCAGCGCGAGCCCGGCGCTCGCGAGGCTTGCGCCGACGAGCGCGGCGGCCGCCACGCGCGGGGCGCGGTAGCGCCACACGATGCGCGCGGCGAGTTCGGTCTGCGCCGCGTCGCCGAGCCCGAGCCCGCTCGGTCCCACCGCGAGGCCCGTCCAGACGCTCAACGCCAGCAGGGCCGCGAGCACGAGCAGCGCTCCCGCCCAGCGCCTGCCGCTCGGGGTGCTCACCGCCCTCTCCTCGGCTCGTGCAGCGCCTGCGCGAGCCACGCGATGCCGTCGACGAGCCGCGGGCCCGGGCGCACGAGCAGGTCCGGGGACGGCAGCAGGACCGCGTGCTGCGCCACCGCGCGCAGCGATCCGAAGCGCTCGCGCCACCAGCGCAGCCGCGCCTCGCGCTCGTCCGCGCCGTCCATGGCCACGTCCACGATCGCGTCCGGATCAAGCGCGAGCAGCGTCTCGCCGTCGATCGTCGGCCAGCGCGTGTCGGCGGTCTCGAGCGCGTTGCGCGCGCCGGCGAGCCGCAGCGCCTCGTCGAGGAAGTTGTGGCGGCCTGCGACCACGAGCGGCTCGTGGCCGACCACCACGAGCACCCGCGGTCGCGGCAGCCCGCGTACCGACGCCGCGACGCGCTCGAGTCGCGCTCGCAGCGTCGCCACGAGGCGCGCGCCGGCCTGCTCGCGGCCGAGGGTGGCGGCGAGTTGGCGTGTGGCCTCGAAGAGCTGCGGGATCGAGGTGACGGTCACCGGCTGCACCCGCAGTCCGAGCCGCCGCAGCGTCTCGGCAGGCTCGCGCAGCGCCCCTTCGGCGGGCACGAGCACGATGTCGGGCCGCCGGGCGAGCACGAGCTCGATCTGCGGGTTGCCGTAGCCGCCCACCCGCGGGACGGAGCGCGCCGCGGGCGGCCAGTCGCAGGCGCTCGTGGCGCCCACGAGCCGCTCTCCCGCCCCGAGGGCGAAGACGAGCTCGGTGCTCGAGGGACCGAGCGACACGATCCGGCGGGGGACGGCGGTGCGCGTGGCGGAAGCGGCGACCGAAGGGGAAGCCGTGCCGCTCGGGCCGCTGTGCTCGCAGCCCGTGCCGAGCGCGAGGCCGACGAGCAGCGCGATCGCGGCGCGGGCCGCGATGCGCCGGGACGGGTCAGAGGGCGTCACGGCCGAGCTCGCGCGCGCGTTCGGCGGCCTTGACCACGGCCTTGATCAGCGTGACGCGCAGCTTGCCCTCCTCGAGCTCGAGCAGCCCGTCGACGGTGCAGCCCGCGGGGGTCGTCACCACGTCCTTGAGCAGCGCGGGGTGCTCGCCGAGTTCGAGCACCATGCGCGCCGCCCCGAGCACCGTCTGTGCGGCGAGCAGCGTCGCCGGTTCGCGCGGGATCCCGAGCTTGACCCCGGCCTCCGCGAGGCTCTCGATCACGAGGTAGATGTAGGCGGGCCCGGAGCCGCTCATGCCCGTCACGCTGTCCATGTGCCGTTCGTCGAGCACGATCGTGCGTCCGACCGCCGAGAAGATGCGCTCGGCGGTGCGCAGGTGTTCGGCGTTCGCGTGCGCTCCGGCCGCGAGCACGGTCATGCCTTCGCCCACGAGCACCGGCGTGTTGGGCATGCAGCGCACCACCGGCTGCGGACGGCCGAGCGCCTGCTCGATCGCCGCGGTGCGCACCGAGGCGCAGGCCGAGACGAGCAGCTGGTCGGGGCGCAGGCGGTCGCGCACGCTCTCGAGCACCTCGGGAAGACCGTGGGGCTTGACGGTGAGCAGCAGCGTGTCCGCGCGCTCGACGAGGGCGGGGGTGTCGGTGTCGATCGCGAGGCCGGTGCGCTGGCGTGCGGCCTCGGCGCTGCGCTCGCTGCGGGTCGTGCCCGCGATCTGCTCGCGGCGCAGCTGTCCGGCGCCGAGCAGACCGAGGGCGATCGCCTCGCCGAGCTTGCCGAAGCCTACGATTCCGAGCGCGAGCCGGCTCATGCCCTGTCCCTTCCCGTGTGGCGAGTGCGCGCCACGCTGCGGTCCGATACCAACAGAAGGCGGGGCTTCCGGCCGGTCCGGAAGCCCCGCGTGGGAGGATCGCTGCCGAGCGCTCGCGCGTCAACCGAGTCCGATCGAACGCGCCTCGATCCGGTCGAACAGCTGCGTGGCGAGTTCGGTCGCCTCGGCCGCGAGGGCCGAGGCCGGCACGCGCACCTCGGGCGCCTGGCGCGCGAGTTCGTCGAGCCGATCGACCGCGTCCGAGACGAGCCGGAACGCGGCCGCGAGCGTGCGCGGCTGCGTGCCCCGGATCGGATCGCGGCGCACCCGCCGCAGGATCTGGCCGACGAGCCGACACAGCCGCGCCGCCGACGGCGCCCGGCGACCATCGACCGCCTCCGCGAGATCGAACATCCGGCGCGCGAGCAGCCGGATCTCCTGCACCACATCGAGACCGAGCGCCTTTTCCATGGCTCCTCCTCAACAGCATCGGGCGAACCGCAACCGCGGAAATGCAGCGAGCCCGAAAGCAACGAACGCGCCAACCGAACTTCGTCGTTCCGAAGCCCGATCGACGCGACCCCGCGGCGGCGCCACACGCGCCTTGCGCCCATGGAGCCCACGTATACCATGGGCGCGATGTCGTCGCAATGCGAACGTGTCTCGCGGGGTCTGCAAGTGGTGGTGTGTTCTGAGGTTGTGGTGTGAAACGAGCCGCCGAACATCCGAGTTGTGCGCTGTGCGGGGGGCTGCTCGTGCGGCACGTCACCGTGCGGCTCGGACACATCCTCCTGTGCACCGAGTGCCTGCGCACCCGACGCGTCGAGCCCGACCGGTCGGAGTCGCAGGATCCGGGCACCGAGCCCGCGGCGTCGGGGCGTTGAGCTTTCGGTCCACTTCGGGCGCGTGAAACGATCGTGCACCGCAAGCGAGACGCATGCGCTCGCTCAGGGCAGCACGATCGGCACGCCGTGCCGCATCTGCTCGAGCGCCGGAGCGTAGTGCCAGCCCAGATCGTGCCGGCGGGCGATCGCGCGGATGCGCGCGAGTGCTCGCTCGTGGATCGCGGCGCCGATCGGCTCCCAGCCGGGCTGGCAGAAGTAGGTGCGGCAGCCGAGCATGCGGCCCTCGCGGGCGGTGCACAACCCGTCC
>RFJN01000117.1 GCA_003694875.1 Planctomycetota bacterium
CCCGAGCAGGTTCGGCGCCGCGGTGCTCAGCTACTGCATCGCTATTGTCGTCCCGGCGCCCGGGATCTGGATCGTGAGCACCGGTCCACGACCTCTAGCAGCCAGCCCCGGAGCCGCCACAGTCGCCGCCTTCGCAAGCGGCCTTGCGCTCGCCATGACGGTCTACTACCTGTTCCAGTCCCTGGGACCGAAGCCGGAAGCAACGCCCAGGGCAGCGGAGTCAGGAACGTCCGCCGGGTAACGGCGGGCGCGTGCGTCAAGTGCCCGCTGCCTCCCGCCCGGCCGCACAGGCGCTCCGTACGGGGAGCGGGCCGTGTCCCGCGGCGGCTCACGGTGGGTCGACAACCGCCGGGCGGACTCGACGGCAGCCTCGCGACGCCCACCACCACCGCGGCGGCCGCCACGCGCAGCGGCCCGGCGCTACGACGGAAGCGGCCAGGGGAAGGGCTGCCAGCCTGCGCGGTAGGCGAGGTAGAACCCGAGCAGTACCGTGAGGTACAGCGCCGGGATCACGAGCAGCCACCGGCGCGGATAGAGCTGGCCCGGCCGCGGACCGTCCGGCACCGCGGGGCGGAACCACAGCCGGTAGCCGATCCACGCGAGTGCGGCCCCGCCGAGCACGTCGAGCACGTAGTGCTGGCGCACGAACACCGTGGAGAGCGCGATCAGCGCCGCCCCGAGCAGGAACCAGCCCCCCACCTTGCGATCGAGCCGCCAGGCGATCAGCGCGGTGAGCACCGCGTTGCCCAGGTGCAGCGACGGAAAGCAGTTGTAGGGCGGGTCGACGAAGTAGGTGAACGCCACCCCCCAGGTGAACACGTCCGTGATGGCGAAGTCGGTCGGCCTGTGCATGCGCACCGGGTACACGAGGAAGATCGCATACGCCACGAGCTGCACGAAGACGAACGCCGCGACCGCGCGCCCGAGCAGCCGCACGTCCCGGATCATGAGCACCGGGATCAGCAGGAAGAACAGGTAGCCGAAGTAGAACACCTGCCACGGCGGCGAGAACGGAAACCAGGTGTCGAGCACCGTGTGCAGGCTGTGCGCCGGCCGCCCCACCGACCAGCGGTTGATCACGAAGTAGAACAGGATCGTGCACAGGGCGAGGCCGATCAGCTTCGCGCGCCGGACCGGATCGTCGTCGACCCCCGCGACACGCCCGACGGCCTCTGCGCCGCCGAGAACCGCCGTCGCCCCCTCGCCCCCGTCAGCCACGGTCCGGCCCCGCGCCCGCCGCCGCATACGAGGCCCGATGGCGGGCGGCGAGATCGCGATAGTGCGCCGCCGAACGGGCGAGCTGCTCGCGCTCCTCGTCGCGCAGCGCCCGCCGCACCCGCGCCGGCGCACCGAGCACGAGGCTGCCGGCGGGCACGCGCGTACCGGGCGTCAGCAGGCTGCCCGCCCCCACGATCACCTCGTCCTCGATCACGACGTCGTCCATGACGATCGCGCCCATGCCGACGAGCACCCGATCGCCGATCGTGCAGCCGTGCAGGATCGCCCGGTGCCCGATCGTGCAGTCGCGCCCGACGCGCGTCGTGTTGCGGCCACCGGTGCAGTGCACCACGCAGCCGTCCTGCAGGTTGCTGCCCTCGCCGAGCACGAGCCGGCCGACGTCGCCGCGCAGCACCGCGTGGCACCACACGCTCACCCCGGCGGCGAGCTCGACGTCGCCGATCACCTCCGCACTGGGGTGCACCCACGCGTCCGCGGCGATCCGGGGCGCACGACCGTCGAACGGGCGTATCACGTACGGCCCTCCCCCTCCGCTACCCCCGCGCGCCTCAGCTCGCCGGCGAGAGCGTCATGAGGAACTCGGCGTTGGTCCGGAACTTCTTGAGCTTGCTCTTGAGAAGCTCCATCGCCTCGACCTGGTTCATCTCGCTCAGCACCTTGCGCAACAACCACACCCGCTTCATCTCCTCGGGGTGCAACAGCAGCTCCTCCTTGCGGGTGCCCGAGCGCGTGATGTCGATCGCCGGCCAGATGCGCCGGTCGGCGAGCCGCCGGTCGAGGTGCAGCTCCATGTTGCCCGTGCCCTTGAACTCCTCGAAGATCACCTCGTCCATGCGCGAACCGGTGTCGATCAGCGCGGTGGCGATGATCGTGAGCGATCCGCCCTCCTCGATCGCACGCGCCGCACCGAAGAAGCGCTTGGGGTGCTGCAGCGCCGCGGCGTCCACACCGCCGCTCAGGATCCGGCCCGAGTGCGGCACCTCGTTGTTGTAGGCGCGGCCGAGCCGCGTGATCGAGTCGAGCAGGATCACCACGTCCTTGCCGCGCTCGACGAGCCGCTTCGCCTTCTCGATCACCATCTCGGCCACCTGCACGTGCCGCGCCGCCGGCTCGTCGAAGGTCGAGGAGACCACCTCGCCCTTCACCGTGCGCTCCATGTCGGTGACCTCCTCGGGCCGCTCGTCGATCAGCAGCACGATCAGCACCACGTCGGGGTGGTTGGTGCTGATCGCGTTGGCGATCTTCTGCAGGATCACCGTCTTGCCGGTCCGCGGCGGCGCCACGATCAGCCCCCGCTGCCCCATGCCGATCGGGGTCACGAGATCGATCACGCGCCCGGTCAGATCGTCCGGACGCACCTCCATGACGAGTCGCCGCGAGGGGTACAGCGGGGTGAGCTCCTCGAACACCACCCGGTCGCGGCCCTTCTCGGGCGGCTCGCCCATGACCGCCTCGACCTTGAGCAGCGCGAAGTAGCTCTCGGCGTCCTTGGGCGGCCGGATCTGGCCCTGCACGAAGGTGCCGGTGCGCAGTCCGAACCGCCGGATCTGCGAGGGCGAGACGTAGATGTCGTTGGGCGAGGCGAGATAGCTGTACTCCGGCGAGCGCAGGAAGCCGTAGCCATCGGGCAGCACCTCGAGCACACCCTCGCCGTACAGGCTGCCGCGCTTGCGCACCCGCTCGCGCAGGATGCGGCTGATCAGCTGCTGGCGCGGCATGCCCGAGGTCTCGTTGAGCCCCTCCTTGTGCGCGAGTTCGAGCAGCTGCTTCATGGGCATGTGGTGCAGTTCCGCGATCCGGATCGGCGGCAGCGGCGGGCCCTGCTCGCCGTTGCCGTCGCCGTCGCGCTGCGCGCGATCGCGGTCCCGGTCGCGGCGGCCGCGCCGCCCGCGACGCCGCCGCTCGCCCTCGCGGCGGCCCGCAGCGCTGTCGGCCCGGGCCGTCTCCGCGCCGGCCTCGTCGCGCGGCGGCGCCTTGCCCTCGGCCGGCGCCTCGCCCCCCGTCTCGGTCTTCGCCCCCTCTCCGGCCGTCTCCGCCGGCGCGCTCGCGCCCGGCGTCTCGGCCTCGGCCGCCGGTGCCGTCGGCGTCTCGTTCCCAGCGGTCTCCGCCCCGGCGGACGGCGGCGGCTCGGTATCCCGCGACGTCTCGGAGGGGGCCGCGGCAGACGCCTGCGCGCCTTCGGTCCCCGCCGCCGCGGTCTCGGCCGCCGCCGGCTCGCTCGGCGTGGCCGTCCCGTCGGACGCGGCCGCGCTCGTCTCGGCAGCCTTCGCCTCGGCCACCTTCGCCTCGGCGGCGTCGTCCGAGGCCGCCGTGCGACGCCGCGAGCGGCTGCGACCGTTCGCAGAGCGCTTGCGACCGCTGCTGCTCTTCGCCTTCGTCTCGCCGCCCGTCTGCGCTCCGGCGCTCTCGGCCTCGGTGTCGCCGCCGCTCGCCGCCGCGCGCGCGCCACGCCGTCCGCCCGCACGCTTGCGCGTCGCAGCGGTCGCCTCGCCCTTGCCCCGGGACTTCGTCTCACTCGCCTCGCTCGCGGCCTTCTCGTCCTCGGAGCCGGTGGCCGCCCGCCCCACCTTGACGAACCCCGGCTCGTCCGCCTCGGCGCCTCCCTCGGCACTCGCCGCCTTGCGCCCGCGCGCGGTCCGCGATCCCGAGCGCGCGCTGCGGCTGCTGCGGTTGCGGCGCGTACCGCGGGCCGGACGCGTCGCGGCCTCCGCGCTCCCGGCCTCCGCCGCCCCCGCGCCGTCCTGCGGCGCCGGCGCCTTCTCGGCCGCCTCGCTGGCCGGCTCCTGTCCGCTCTCGGTGCCCGGTTGCTTCGTCGCGCTGTGGGTCATGGTCTCGTCGGTCTCCGCTCCACCCGCGGGCAGAGGCGTCTTGCTCTGTGTCAAAGGGGAATCTCCGCCAGAAAACCGTTCATGCGCTCCCGGACGCACGCCGCGCCGCCACCCCGGCGCCCCGCAGCAAGCGCGACCCCGGATCGCGCAGCGCGGCGGGCTGCGCACACCGAGGTTGCGGACCTCTTGCGACCGTCACCATGCTCGATCCCGGCCCCGGAACGCACGGAGTGGGCTGTCTCACAGCCGTCGGAAGACTCGAGCGGGAAGGCAGCGCTGTTGTGCCGCTAGCGACGCGGCGGGCTGCACAGGCGATCTCACGCTCGGGAACGCCCGCATCGTAGCAAACGCTCCGCCGCCCGGCAACACCCGAGAGCACGCTCGCGGCCGAACCGCCACCACGCCGCCTCTCGACCCACCAGCGACGACGCCACCGCCCCGGCTCACCCCGCCCCTGCGCGTCCGGCCGCCTCGGCGAGACGTTGCCCGAGAAAGCTGTTGCGCCGGAGCTCCTCGCCGCCATGGCCCACCGCGCGCTGCAGCGCGCGGCGCTGGCCCACCACCACCACCTGCCGCTTGCCGCGCGTGACCGCGGTGTACAGCAGGTTGCGCCGCAGCATGACGAAGTGCTGGGTGAGCAGCGGCAACACCACGCAGGGGTACTCGCTGCCCTGGCTCTTGTGCACCGAGACCGCGTAGGCGAGATCGACCTCGTCGAGCTGCGCGAAGGTGTACGGCACGCGCCGGCCGTCGAAGTCCACCTCGAGCCGCTTCGCCTCGGCGTCCACCCACGCCACCACCCCGATGTCGCCGTTGTACACCTCGCGGTCGTAGTCGTTGCGCAGCTGGATCACCTTCGTGCCCGCCGCGAACCGCCGTCCGCCGCGCACCACGCTGCCGCCGGCCGCCCCCGCCGCGGCCCCGAGCCGCTCGGCGAGCCGGGCGTTGAGTGCCTGCACCCCGCAGCCGCCGCGGTGCATGGGCGCGAGCACCTGGATGTCGCGCACCGGATCGAAGCCGAACTCCCGAGGCAGGCGCTCGAGCACGAGCCGAACCACGGTCTCGAGCGCCCGCTCGGGCGTGTCGGCCTCGACGAAGGCGAAACCGCCCGGGTCGCCCAGCGGCGGCCAGGGCGGCATCTGCCCGCGGTGGATCGCGTGCGCCGCCTCGACGATCGACGAGCCGCTCGCCTGCCGGTGCACCTCGGTGCGCCGCGCCACCGGCACCACACCCGAGCCCACGATATCGCGCAGCACCGCCCCCGGCCCCACCGACGGCAGCTGGTCGGGATCACCCACCAGCACGAGGTGCGCCGCGCTGGGGACCGCGTCGAGCAGCCGCTCGGTGAGCACGATATCGAGCATCGAGGTCTCGTCGACCACGAGCAGCCCGCAGTCGGGAATGGGGTGCTCGCGGCCGTGTTCGAAGTCGCGGGTGCGGGGGTTCCACTTGAGCAGCCGGTGGACCGTCATGGCCTCGCAGCCGGTCGCCTCCTGCATGCGCTTGGCCGCACGGCCGGTCGGGGCGGCGAGCCGCACCGGGATGCGCTTGGCCCGCACGATCTCGAGCAGCGACGCGACCACCGTCGTCTTGCCGACCCCGGGCCCGCCGGTGATCACGCTCACCTTCTCGGACAGCACGCACGCGAGCGCGCGCCGCTGGCTCGGGGCGAGCCGGATGCGCCGGCGCTGCTGCACCCAGTCGATCGCCGCCTCGATGCGGATCGACGGCCAGCCGCTCGGAGCCCGCTCGAGTGCGACGAGACGCGCCGCCACCGCGCGCTCGGCCGCCTCGAGGTTGGGCAGATAGATCCAGCGCTGCGGCTCGCCGCCGGCCACCGCCCGCTGCCGCTCGACCAGATCGCCGCGTTCGAGCACCGCCTCGAGCGCGCGTTCGACCGGCTCCGGCGCCAGCCCGAGCTTCTCGGCGGTGCGCGTCACGAGCTCCGAACGCTGCACGCACACATGCCCCCGGTCCGCCGACTCCTGCAGCACGTAGCGCAACGCCGCCTCGAGACGCGCCGGCGCATCGGCCTCGATCCCGAGCGCGCGCGCGATCCGGTCCGCGATCGTGAAGCCGATCCCCCACACCTCGGTCGTGAGCCGGTACGGGTTGTCGCGCACGATCGCTTCGGTGCGCTCGCCGTAGCAGCGATAGATCCGGTGCGCCTGGCCCGAGCCGATCCCGAGCCCGTGCAGAAACACCATCGCGGCCCGCTCGCGCGCGTGCGCCTGCCAGCCCTCGATCAGCTGCTGCTGCCGCTTGCGCCCGATCCCCTCCACCTCGCGCAGCCGCTCGGGCTCGGACTCGAGCACCCGCAGCGTGTCGGCGCCGAAGTGCGCCACGATCCGGCGGGCGAGTTCGGCCCCCACACCCGAGACCCGCTTCGAGCCGAGATAGCGTTCGATCCCGGCGGCGGTCTGGGGCGTGGAGGGCAGACACGCGCTGACCTTGAACTGCCTGCCGAAGCGCGGCGACTCCTCCCAGCGCCCCTCGCAGCGCACCCAGTCGCCCTCCTCGAGGCTCGGCAGCACCCCCACGATCGTGACCGGCCCTCCGCCGGCGCCCTCGCCCTCCGGACGCAGCAGCGCCACGGTGAAGCCGCTGTCGGGATTGGAGAACCGCACCCGCTCGATCGCCCCCTGCACGATCTGCGGTTCGCGCGCCGGCGCCGCGCCGCGCGCACCGCCGCTCGCCCTCGATCCCGCCAACCGAGCCCCTCCGTCCCCCCGGGCCGCTACCAGCGCACGCTCTCGATCGCGTCGCGCAGCCCGATCTCGGGCCGGTAGCCGAGATCCGCCCGCGCCTTGTCCCCGCTGACCACGAGCGGGAAGCGCAGGAAGTCGACGAGGTGCGGCGAGAGCGGCACCATCTTGAGACGCCACAGACCCCGCACCATCTGACGCACGACGAACGGCGGCAGCGGCAGCACCTCGGCGTCGAGCTGCTGCAGGATCTCGGACAGCGGCAGCGCCCCGGGCCCGACGATGTTGTAGATCCCCGCGCAGCGCCGCTCCATGGCGAGCACCACCGCGCGCGCCACGTCCTCCTCGTGCACGATCTGCATCATCGGGTCGAAGCCCGCGAGCACCGGCACCACGGGGCGGGTCAGATAGAACTTGAACGAGTTGCGCACCGTGGGACCGAGCACGTGCACCGGCCGCAGCAGCGCCGTCTCGATCTGCGGGTTCTTCCACATCCAGGCCGTCACGTAGCGATCGGCCTCGACCATGTCGCGCAACCCGGCGGCGTGCTGGTCGGCGCGCGTCGGCATGTCCTCGGTGATCCGCGCGGGGTTGTCCTGGTGCGCCCCGTAGACCGCCGCACTCGTGACCACCACGACCTTGCGCACGTCGTGGCGCACGCACCAGTCGAGAAGCCGCATCGTGCCGAGCACGTTGCTCTTGTAGCGCTCGGCGGACGGCTTGCGCGGATCGTGCTCGAACGCGAGGTGCACCACGGTGTCGATCTCGTGGCGCCGGAACACGTCCTCGGCGCGGTTCTGGGTGAGATCGACCACGTGCATGTCGACCTCGCCGCGGCGCACGTCCTGCAGCGGGGTGCGCGCGAGGCCCACGAACCGCAGCGCGCCGGGCCGCTCCCGGAGCTGGCGGAACAGCACCTTGCCCGTACCGCCGCTGATGCCGGTGATCAGGACGGTGCGCGCGCGCTCCGC
>RFJN01000118.1 GCA_003694875.1 Planctomycetota bacterium
CCGGGCGCGTCCGGACGCGGTGCGCCCGGCTCGGTCGCCGCGCGCGCCGAGGGCGCCGGGGCCGGCCGCTGCTCGGGCCGCTCGAAGGCGTCGCGCCGGTCGGCGCTCGTGCAGCCGCTCGCGACCGCCAGAACCACCGCACCGATCAGAATCTGCTGTGCGCGCATTTCGGAGACCTCATGCACCTCTGTGGAGACCGCTCCCGGCGCCCGTCACCCGCCCCGTAGGTGACGTCCGCGCGTCGCCGTCCCCGCGTTCCGTTTCCTTCCTTCCTGCCCCGCGCGGCGTCCATCGCACCGCCGCGCTGAGCCGCTCTGCGCGACGACGCTCGCCGCCACAGAGCCCGGTTGCACGGCCCCCGCGCGTACGCCCGTCGATTCGACGCCGGTCGCACGCCCGGAGCACCCGAGACGACCTACCCCTCCTCCCGCTCCTCGCCGCCAGCGGCGGCGTCGGTGCCGTACCGAGGGTCGGCCTTGATCTTCTCGAGGACCGGATCGCGGTCCTTGTTGTTGATCTCGATCTCCTCGCCCGTCTCGACGTTGCGCAACACCGCCACGTCGACCTGCTCGGTGATCTCCACCCCCCCGCCAAGCTTGCGCTTGCGCGTGCGGCGGCGCGTGGTCACGAGCTCCCACGGGCTGGACCAGTCGTAGCTCTTGCCGCCGCGCCGGACCGTCGTCCCGATCCGTTCGCCGGGCTTGACCGTGAGCAGCGGGCTGGGTTTCCACTCGCCGTCGTCCGGGAAGAACTTGTAGACCTTCACGTACGCGAGCGGCTCGACGATCTGTCCGTGCTCGATCGACTTGGTGCGCACGCTCTGCAACTCGAGGTACTGCTCGGGCTGGGTCCGGAAGGGGCCCACCACCGACGAGACACGCTCGCGCTGCGGCTCGGGCAACTCCAGGTCGTACTTGCGCACCACCGACAGCCCCTGGTCTTCCTGCGCCACGCTCACCACGCGGTACCAGTACGCCTTGCCCGCCTCGAGCCCCTCGGTGTCGCGGTAGCGGTGCACCTTGCCGCCCACGGTGGCGATCGTCTTCCAGGCGTCGTCACGCTGTGGATCGACGTCGTTGCGTTCGACGCGGTAGCGCACGATCTTGACGAGCCGATCGCGCGGATTGTCGGCCCACTGCAGCGTGATCGCCCCGAGACCACCGGCACCACTCAGGTCCACCGGCGGGAAGTGCGCCGGAGGATCGGGCATGGCGATACCGATGCGCCGGCAGGTGATCAGCACCCGCTTGTGCATGAGCCAGCTCGGCCAGGTCTCCGGCGCCGGGCCGCCGGCGAGTGCGCGCCGCACCGCACGCGCGGCCTCGAGCGGCTCGGGCTTCGGCGCCTTCTCCTGCACCACCGCCCGCAGCGCGCTGATCTTGCGGTTGTAGCTCTCGATCTCGGCCTGCCGCTTCTCGGCCGGCGACTCGCCGAGCAACGGCAGCCCCACGAAGCCGACGAAGGCCAGCACGGCGACACCGAGCGCGATCTTGTCGAAGTACTCGAGCAGTGCCTCTTTGGCGTCCATGCGATCGCCCCCGTCTCTATCGCCGTCGCTCGCGCCGCGGCAGGTCGAAGTCGAGCACGCTCAGACCCAGCACCACCTGCACCGCCGGCTCCTCGAGCGGCGGCGGGGGCTGCTTCGACTCGGGCTTCGACTCGTCGCAATCCCCGATGTAGACGTCGTCCGAGAGGCTCACCACCTCCTTCGCCCCCGCCCCCGGCGCCATCTTGTCCGCGAGGTTCCAGGGCGCGTAGCGACTGACATCGAAGGGCAGCTTCTCGAGCTTGACGTCGTCGATCGTGAACAGCACGGTCCCGTCCTTGAGCAGCGCCGAGAACAGCACCGGCAGGTGGCGTGCACGAAGGCGCAGGGTGCACTCCACGTGGTGTCGATCGACCCGGATCCCGCGCGACTCCTTCTCGTCCCGATCGCCCTCGTGGGTCTGCTCGCCCGCCGCGGCAAACTGGAACTCGACCCCGTCGATCTGCTGCGCATGCGCCTCGTGCGCCGCGCGCGCGATCGCGCGCCCGATGTAGAACTTCTTCTGCGCGATCACCGCCTGCTGCTCGTCCTGCGGCGGCGGCTCGGCAATCGGGAAGACCTCCGAGACACGCTTGCCCTCGGGCAAGAGTTTGCCGTACTTGCCCTCGATCTCCTTCTCCACCGCGCGCCGCAACGCGGTCACGAAGTTGGCGAGGGTGAACTCCCCGCGCGAGTCGGCGGTGAACACGCGCTCGAACGCCGCATCGCGCTTGCGATAGATCGCCTCGATCTCGCGCCGTTCCTTGTCGAGGTTCTCCTCGAGCCGCTCCCAGTAGCGCACGATCGGCTTCTCCGGCAGCCCGCGCTCCGGATCGGCCGCCGTCTTCTCGTCGAGCCCCGCGTAGCCCTCGAGCTTGCGCACAAGGCGTCCGACCTTGCGCTGCGCCTTCTTCGTCTCGGCCTCCAGCCCCCCCACCGCGACGAACCAGAACACGATTGCGGCCAGCGCGGCCACTCCCATGCCGATCCAGAACCCGTTGCGTTTGAGTTCGTCCACTGCGCCGTCTCCCTGGCCCGCGGTCCGCTAGCGCCCGGCCCCACCCGCACCCTCGTCGCCCGCCGCCTCCCCGCCTTCGGACTCGGCGGCCGAGGCCGGGTACACAACGACGATCTTCTGCGCGAGGTACTCCTGGTAGCTCGCTCCGCCGAACAGCCCGCCGGCGGGCGGCTTCTCCGCGGCAGGATCGAGCCCGTAGAGCGTCTTGGGAATTCCCTCGAACTTCGCCGTCGGCAAGACGTTGCGTATGTCCGCGAGCACTCCCTTCTCGAGCAGCGCAAGCGTGGCGGCCTGGTCGGGCCGACCCTGCTCGTCGCGCACGAACAGCCGCGCCACGGTGAGTTCCGCACGCGCACCGCGTGAATCGGCCGTCCAGTGGCTCTCGACGAGCCACGTCTTCTCATGGTTCAGCGCGGCCTGCGCGCGGCGAAGCTGCTCGGCCACCTCGTCGACGAGGTGCTGCTTCATGCCCTGCTGCTCGAGGACGCGCCGCTGCTCGTCGGTCAGCTCCACGAGCCGGTCGTTGTGCTGCGGCAGCACACCGGCGAGCAGGTTGGCGAGCTCGAGCGGGTGATCGCGCCCCTGCACCACCGCCACCGCCTCCGTGAGCGCCTCGCGGTCGGCGGTGCGCGCCTTGAGTTCCTTGATCTTCGCCGCGTTGCTCTGCAGCCGTCGCAGGTGCTTGTTGGCGGCCTGGGCGACCTGTTTCGTCTCCTCGAGGGCGCCCGCATGCGCGAAGTAGCTCAGCAGCACCGCCACCCACAGCAGCGCCACCGCGATCGCCACCATGGGCTTCTTGCGCGCGAGCGCCTTGCGCTGCCGGATCTCGGGCGGAAGCAGATCGACGTCGGCGACCGCCTCGCCGCAGCCCTGGATCGCAAGCCCGAGCGCGACGCAGAAGCTCGGCAGCTCCTCCTTGAGCAGATCGAGTTCGTCCGGCTCGAGGTCCACGTCGAGCGCCAGGTTGCTGAGCTGCTGGACCGTCACCACCGGACAGCGCAACTCCTTCTGGAAAAACGGCTGGAAGTTGGGCAGCCGCGCCCCCCGCCCGAGCAGCAACACCTGGCCGAGCTCGAGCCGCCGGCCGCGGTTCTGCGACTTGTAGAAGCCGAGCGAGCGCTGGATCTCGGCCACGAAGTCGCGCAACACCAGCGTGGTCGCCTGGTAGACCGCCTTCGCCTGCGCGGGCGAGGTGGCGACGTTGCGCTTGAGTTCCTCGGCCGCACCGAACGACATGCGCAGCTTCTGCGCGATCGCCTTGGTGAGCTCGTGGCCGTTGAGCGCGAGGTTGCGAATCCAGTAGCGCTCGCCGTCGACCACGATCAGGTCGCTGTGCTCCCAGCCGACATCAAGCACGAGCGTGAGCTTGTCCTCGTCCGGCTCGACGTCGAACATGACGTAGTTGTAGGTCGCGAGCGGGGCGATCGTGAGCCCTTCGGGCTCGAGGCCGCTGAGCGACAGATCGGACAGGAAGGTGTCGACGAGCTCGCGCTTGATCGCGAACAGCCCCACCTCGCGCTCCTCGTCGTCCTCGTACTCCCGGTCGATCAGCGCGTAGTCCCAGACCACCTCCTCGATCGGGAACGGGATCTGCTGCTGCGCCTCGAACCGCACCATCTCGGCGAGCTTGCGCTCGTCGAACGGCGGCAGCTTGATGAAGCGCGAGAACGCGGTGTGCCCCGGGAGCGAGACGTAGACCGCCTCCTTGCGGATCTCGGGGTGGTCGGCGACGAGGTCGTCGAGCGCACGCGAGGCCTCCGACGGCGCGATCGTGCCGTCGTCCCCGATCTCGTACTCGTAGAGTGCGACCGCCTGGATCTCCAGCTCGTCGTCGGCCGCCCGCATCCGCACGGCCTTGAGTGCGCTCTTGCCGAGATCGATGCCCCACACGCTTGCGCTGGCCATGGTCGTCGCCCCGCCACCGGAGAGCCCGTTCGCACGCCCCGACGGCCACCGCACGGCCGCCGTGGGGTGGGCACAGTGTACGGTCGCCTCCGACACCCGTCAACCCGGCATCGTCGACGTAACCGTATGAGCCGCAAGCGATGACGCAACGATGACAGAGCGCTCTCGCGGCGCCGATCAGCGTCGGGATCGAGTCGGCACCGGCAGTCCGAGCGTTCGCATGGCAAGTTGCAGGTCCTGCCACGCCTTGCGCTTGGCGTCCGGGGTGCGCAGCAGGTACGCCGGGTGGTAGGTCACCACGAGCGGCCGCCCGCATGCGCGGTGCACCCGCCCCCGCAACCTCCCCAC
>RFJN01000011.1 GCA_003694875.1 Planctomycetota bacterium
CCCGACCGGCTCGCCGACGAACTCGTGGCGCACGCCCGCGACGGGCTGCTGCAGCCCTCGGTCGAGCGCCCGGAGCGAGCGGTCCCATCGTCCGGGGGTTCGAAGCGACCATGATCCGGACCGCCGCCGTCGCCGTGGACGGGTGACAGCCGCGCCTCGAGCAGCTCAGGGTTTTCGGGGGGTCCTGGGTTCCTCATTGTCTTCTCGATCCTGGCGCGGAAACGGGGTCGAAGCCGTGGTGGTGATGATGATAAGGAACCCAGGAACCCAGGAATTCTGTTCTGTGAGAGTCGGTTGTCGGGGGACCGCAGGGTGGCGCTGCCCGAGCCGGCTGTCTCGCATGACGCAGGAGCCTGAGACCAGGCAACGTGTCCTGGCGCCGGGCAGCGCGGCTCGTCGCCATCCGTACGTCTTTGCCATGCATGGCGCACGGCACCGGACCGAACTCCAGAGCCCGAAGGATGGGTCTGCGCCCGCGCAGTGAGCGGCGGCGGGTCAGCGGGCGGGCTCGGGTGGCGGTTCGCTGCCCGTCGCCGCGGCGCGGAACGCCGCGAGATCGGCGGCGGTGAGCAGCGGGTTGCGTTCGAGTTCGCGCCCGAGGGTGCTGCGGCGTTCGGCCGCGGTGCGCGCGCCGGGCAGCACGATCGTGCCGGGCGGAAGCTGGCTCAGCATGCGCAGCGAGACGTAGTGCGCGACCGGATCGCTCGCGACGATGCCCGCGGGCCGGCGCGGGCCAGTGGGCAGCGTGAGGCCCGTGAACAGCCACGCCCCGCCGGCGAGCAGCACGATCGAGCCGCGATCGATCCCGGGCGTGGCGAGCACCCGCACCTCGATGCCGCCCACCTCGAAGCGGTCGCCGCCCGACAGCCGATCCGCGACCGCGATGCCCGCCTTCTCGAGCCGCGGCCCGAGCAGCCGGTGCGCGCCGAGCCGTGCGTCGGTGTGCCGCTGCAGCGCTCGCACCGCCTCGGCGTCGAAGTGTCCGCTCGTGAGCACGATCCGCTCGATCGGTCGCTCGCGCCGCTCGGCGAGGATCGGCTCGATCGAGCCCACCGGATCGACGACCGCGAGCGGGCCGGAGAAGCCCTCCGGCCCGAACAGGTAGCCCGTGCGGCCCTCGTGCTCGTAGGTGCGCAGGTACATGGGCCGAAGTATAGCGGCTTCCCGCGCGCCTCGCGTTGACACGCCCGCGCACCGCCCCGTACGCTGCGGGCCATGATCGAGCCGCGAGCCGCGATCCGACAACTCGAGGCGGGGCGGGCGGTCGCGCTCGTGCGCGAGCGGCCCGCCGACCTGCTCACGCCCCTCGGGGCGCTGCTGCGGCTCGAGGCGGCGGCGGGCTGCGCGCCCGAGGGGACCGACGCGTTCCTGTTCGAGAGCGTCGAGCGCGCCGAGCAGATCGGCCGCTACAGCTTCGTGGGGCTCGCGCCGCACCGGGCCGCCGCCGCGCTGCCGGCGACCGAACTGCTCGCCTCGCTGCGCTCCGGCTGCAACCTCGCGCGGACCGGGGTGGACGGCGGGGCGCCGCCGTTTCTCGGCGGCAGCGTATTCTGCCTCGACTGGGAGCTCGTGTACGCGCTCGAGCCGCGGCTCGGCACGCCGCCGCCGAGCGTGGGGCGGGCGGTGACGTTCCCCACGGTCGTGGTCTTCGACCACCTCTACCAGCGGCTGCTGCTCGCGCACCAGCTCGTGCCGGGGGGCGATCCGGCGCGCGCGTACGAGGCGGGGCGCGTGGCGATCGAGGCGCTCGAGGACGCGCTCGCCCGGCCGCTCGGCGGTCTGCAGGCGCTCGGTGTCGCCGCGGTGGGAGCCGCGCCCGCGCCCGAGGTGAGCCTCGACGACGAGGCGTTCGCCGAGCGGGTGGCGCGGGCGCGCGAGCTGATCGCGGCAGGCGACGCCTTCCAGATCGTGCTCTCGCGTCGCTTCGCGCGTCCAAGCCCGGCGGCCGGGATCGATCTCTATCGGGCGCTGCGCGCGATCAACCCCTCGCCCTACATGTTCTACCTGCGCTTCGGCGACGACGAGCGCATGGGCGCCTCGCCGGAGCTGTTGTGCCGCGTGCGCGACGGTATGGTCACCACGCACCCGATCGCGGGCACGCGGCCGCGCGGGACGGACGCCGCGGTCGACGCCGAGCGGGCGCGGGAGCTGCTCGCCGATCCGAAGGAGCGCGCCGAGCATGCCATGCTCGTCGACCTCGCGCGCAACGACATAGGCCGCGTGGCGCGCGCGGGCACGGTCGAACTCTCGCGGCACATGCAGATCGAGCGCTTCTCGCACGTGATCCACCTCGTGTCCGAGGTGCGGGGTCGGCTCGCGCCGGGACGCGATCCCGTGGACGCGCTGTGCGCCTGCTTCCCGGCGGGGACCGTGTCGGGGGCACCGAAGGTGCGCGCCATGGAGATCATCCACGAACTCGAGCCGCTGCCGCGCGGCCCGTATGCGGGGGCGGTGGGGGTGTGCGCCCCGGGCGGCTACCTCGACACCTGCATCGCGATCCGCTGCGCTCGCCGGTGCGGGACCGCGGTGTCCTGGCAGGCCGGCGCCGGGGTGGTCTACGATTCGGTGCCCGAGCGCGAGGCGGCCGAGACGCGGGCCAAGGCGCGCGCGGTCGAGCGTGCGCTCGCGCTCGCCGAGGGGGCAACGGGCGACGGGCCGGGCTCCGGGGAGGGTTGAGGTCGATGGGGCAACCGCAGGGCGAGGCGAGGTCGCTGCCGGCGCTGCTCGAACACGTGCTCGGGGGGGCGGCGCTCAGCCGCGCGCAGGCGCACGCCGTGCTCGCCGCCATGCTCGACGGGAGCTGGAGTCCGGCGGCCTGCGCCGCGCTGCTCGTGGCGCTGCGCGCCCGCGGCGAGCACGCCGACGAGATCGCGGGCATGGCCGCGCTGTTGCGCGAGCGCGCGCACAGCGTCGAACTCGGTGTCCCGGACGCGATCGATACCTGCGGTACCGGCGGCGACGGCGCGGGGACCTTCAACATCTCGACCGCAGCGGCGTTCGTGGTCGCGGGCGCGGGCGTGCCGGTCGCCAAGCACGGCAACCGTGCGGTCTCCTCACGGGCGGGCAGCGCCGACGTGCTCGAGGCGCTCGGGGTCCCGATCGAGTCGGAGCCCGAGCGTGCGCGCCGCATGCTCGAGCACGCCGGCTTCACGTTCCTGTTCGCGCCCCGGCACCACGGGTTGCTGCGGCGACTCGCGCCGCTGCGGCGCGAACTCGGGATCCGCACGATCCTCAACGCGCTCGGTCCGCTCGCCAACCCGGCGGGGGTGCGGCGGCAGCTCGTGGGGGTGTACGCACCGACGCTGCTCGAACCGATGGCGCACGCGCTCGCGCGGCTTGGCGCCGAGGCGGCGCTCGTGGTGCACGGAGACGACGGGCTCGACGAGATCTCGCTGTGCGCCCCGAGTACGGTGGCGGTGCTGCGCGAGGGCAGGGTCACGCTCGAGCGCTGGAGCCCCGAGCGGTTCGGGCTCGAGCGCGCGGTGCCGGACGCGATCCCCGGCGGGGACGTGGCACACAACGCACGCGTGATCGAGGCGGTGCTCGCGGGCGAGCGCGGCCCGGCGCGCGATATCGTGTGTCTCAACGCCGCCGCGGCGCTGTGGCTCGCGGACCGGGCGCCGGAGCCCGAGGCGGCGTTCCGGCTCGCGTGCGAGACGATCGACAGCGGACGCGCCCGCGCGGTTCTCGAGCGGTTGCGGGCGATGCGGAGCTAGGGGCGCGGGGAGATTCGTCGCGCGTCCACCCGTGGGGCGGGGCTGATCCATGCCCCCGAGTGAAGAGAACTCGTGGCAGGGAAGCGCGGGCCGTCGTGATCGACGTTGTCCTGTTGCGGCTTGCGAACCGGCTGCTTGCCGCTTGCTCGGCGTGGGCGACGTACATGGTGGCATCTTGCGCGACGAAGTCGGCTGCGTTGAGAGCCTGCGCAGATCGTTTCCGTCGGACGGGCGGCGTCTCGCCGTCGCACCACCGACGTCAGCGGGTGTCCATTGCACCGAATGCCGCGGCTGGCGGTGCAATGGAGGCCCCCAACGCCCCGCGGCGACGGCGAGACGCCGTCGCTCCGACAACTGTGTGGCGCCTTGCGTGTTCGTCATCCGCCCGCCGCACGCCGCCTCCTTGGGGTGCTGGCCGCCTCGGCGACGCAACGCGTTCCTGATACGCAGGTTATGAGTGTCGCGATCCGTTCGCTCAGGGGCATTGGGCTGCACCCCGCCCCTACGGGTAGCGTGTCGAGGCAATGTCGCCTCTCGCCCGACGCAAGCGGCAGGGTATGCGGGACACGCCCGCGTTCGGCGGGGGCTACCGAGAGCCGTGTGCGGTGGTCTTCCGTGCACGGGGCGAGCACCGTCTGGCGAACACGTGTCCGTTCGCGGTATCCTCCGGCGACGGTGGTGCGCTGCGGTGCGTGCCCGAGAGACGGTGCGGAGCGGACCATGCCGATCGCGCTCGAGGAGATCATCGCCGGGGTGCGGGAGGAACTCGCCGAACGCAAGCGCCGGGTGCCGGAGCCGCAGCTCGCCGAGCGGATCGCGGCGCTGCCGCCCGCGCCGTCGCTGCGGCGGGCACTGTCCGAGACGGCGCGGCCGCGCGTGATCGCCGAGATCAAGCGCCGCTCGCCGTCGGCGGGCGCGCTCGCCGACGATCTCGATCCGGTCGCGCAGGCGCGCCGCTACGCCGAGGCGGGCGCGGCGGCGATCTCGGTGCTCACCGAACCGCGGCACTTCGGCGGCTCGCTCGCCGATCTCGAGGCGGTGGCCCGCAGCGTCGAGCTGCCGGTGCTGCGCAAGGACTTCGTGCTCGATCCGTACCAGCTTCTCGAGGCGCGGGCGCACGGGGCGGCGGCGGTGCTGCTGATCGCGGCGGTACTCGAGCCGGCGCGGCTCGAGGCGCTGATCGAGCGCGCACACGAACTCGGACTCGAGGTACTCGTCGAGGTGCACGAGCAGGCCGAGGCGGTCGCACTCTACCCCTTCGCGCACCGGATCGACGCCGTGGGGGTGAACAACCGGTGTCTGCGCACCATGCGTGTCTCGCTCGAGACCGCGCGCCGACTCGCCCCGGCGCTGCCGCCCGGAATGCCGCGGGTGGCCGAGAGCGGGATCGCGCGGCCGGCCGACATCGCCGCGCTCGAACCGCTCGGCTATGATGCGTTCCTCGTGGGGAGCGCGCTGGTGCGTGCGCCGGATCCGGCCGCGATGCTGCGCTGGTTGCGCTCCGACGTCACCGCGATCGGTGCACCGGGCCCGGGGCAGGAGCGCACGGCGTGATACCCGTCAAGATCTGCGGCATCACCTCGGTGGAGGACGCGGTCATGTGCGCGCGCGAGGGGGCGCGCGCGCTGGGCTTCGTCTACTACGGCCGCAGCCCGCGCGCGATCTCGCCGGGCGAGTCGCGCGAGATCGCGCGCGCCCTGCCGAAGGAGGTCAAGAAGGTCGGGGTGTTCGTGAACAGCCGGCCCGAGATCGTGATGGAAGTCGCGCACCGGGTGGGGCTCGACGTGGTGCAGCTCAGCGGCGACGAGCCACCGGAGGACGTGGCGAAGATCACGGGTGTGCGGGTGATCAAGGCGTTCCGGCTTGCGCGGCTGCAGGACCTCGAGCAGATCCGGCGCTACGAGACGGTGCACGCGGTGCTCGTCGACGCCGCCACGCGTGGCTTCTACGGCGGCACGGGGATCCAGGCGGACTGGGAACTCGCCCGGCTCGTCAAGAAGTTCGGCAAGCCGGTGATCCTCGCCGGCGGGCTCAACGGCGGCAACGTCACGCGCGCGCTGCGCGCGGTGCAGCCGGCGGGGCTGGACGTGTGCACCGGGGTCGAGCGCGGGCCGGGCGTGAAGGATCCGCGCAAGGTGCGCGCGCTGTTTCGCGCGATCAGGAGCCATTTTCGCGAGCTCGAGGAGTCGGGCAAGCTGAAGTTCGATCCGCGCAAGTCGGGCAAGATCGTGCTCGAGATCCGGGATACGGGCCGGCTGCCGAGCGCGAACGAACTGCTCGCCAAGGCGCGCGGCGAGGCGCCGGCGTCGGGCAGCGAGCCGGCCGAGAGCGATCGCGGCGACAGCGCCCCACCCTACGGGGGCGCGCTGCTCGACGAGAACCCGGTCTGATGGCGCACGCGACCGGACGACGACGCGGGCGTTTCGGCCGGTTCGGCGGCGCCTACGCCCCCGAGACGCTCGTGGCGCCGCTCACCGAACTCGAGCGCGCGTTCTACGAGGCGGTCGAGGACGAGGAGTTCCTGCTCGCGTTCGCCGACCTGCTCGCGCGCTGGGTGGGGCGGCCCACCGCCCTCACCCCCGCGCCCACCCTCGGCGAGCAGCTCGGGCTGCGGCTGTATCTCAAGCGCGAGGACCTCGCGCACACCGGCGCGCACAAGATCAACAACGCGATCGGCCAGTGTCTGCTCGCGCGGCGCATGGGCAAGCGGCGTGTGATCGCCGAGACCGGGGCGGGGCAGCACGGGGTGGCGACCGCGGCCGCGGCGGCGCGGCTCGGGCTCGCGTGCACGGTGTACATGGGCGAGATCGACATGCAGCGGCAGGCGCTCAACGTCTACCGCATGCGGCTGCTCGGGGCGGAGGTGCGCGCGGTCACCGGCGGCAGCCGCACGCTCAAGGACGCGGTCAACGAGGCCATGCGCGACTGGGTGGGCTCGGTGACCGACAGCCACTACGTGCTCGGCTCCGCGCTCGGTCCGCACCCGTTTCCCACGATCGTGCGCACCTTCCACGAGGTGATCGGCGAGGAGACCCGCCGGCAGATCCTCGGCGCCGAAGGGCGGCTGCCCGATCTCCTCGTGGCGTGCGTGGGCGGGGGCTCGAACGCGATCGGGCTGTTCGGGCCGTTTCTCGAGGACACCGAGATCGCCATGGTGGGGGTGGAGGCGGGCGGACGCGGGGAGGCGCTCGGCGAGCACGCCGCGCGCTTTGCGGGCGGCCGCGAGGGGGTGCTGCACGGCAGCCGCACGCTCGTGCTGCAGGACGAGCACGGCCAGATCGCCGGGACGCATTCGGTCTCGGCCGGCCTCGACTACCCGGCGGTCGGACCCGAGCACGCCTGGCTCGGCGAGATCGGTCGGGTGCGCTACGAGCGGGCGAGCGACGAGCAGGCGCTCGAGGCGTTCGCGCGGCTGAGCCGTACCGAGGGGATCGTGCCCGCGCTCGAGAGCAGCCACGCGCTCGGGTGGCTGATCGCCAACGCCGAGGCGTGGGGAGGCAGGCTCGTCGTCGTCAATCTCTCGGGGCGCGGGGACAAGGACGTCGAGACGACGCGCGGGCTCGGGGTGGGAGACGGCGGCGCATGAGCCGGATCGAGGCGGCGTTCGAACCGGGGCGCGCGGCGTTCATCCCGTTCGTCATGGCGGGCGATCCCGACCTGGCGACGACGGGACGTGTCGTCGAGGCGCTCGCGTCCGCGGGCGCGGACGTGATCGAGCTCGGGCTGCCGTTCAGCGATCCGATCGCCGACGGCCCGACGAACCAGCGTGCGGCCGCACGGGCGCTCGCGGGGGGGGCGACGCCCGCGGGTGTGCTCGATCTCGTGCGCTCGCTGCGCGACGGTGGGCTCGCCACCCCGATCGTGCTCTTCTCCTACCTCAATCCGCTGCTCGCGCTCGGCGACTATGCGCAGCGGCTCGCCCGTGCGCGCGTCGACGGGCTGTTGTGCGTGGACCTGCCGCCGGAGGAGGCGCACGAGCACGAGCGGGCGCTCGCGAGCTGCGGCGTCGACCGGATCTATCTCACCGCGCCGAGCACCGCGCCCGAGCGCTTGCAGACGCTCGCCGGGACGGGTTCCGGCTTCGTGTACCATGTGTCGCGCTACGGGGTGACCGGCGAGCGCGATGCGCTGCCCGAGGGGCTCGAGCGGCATGTCGCGGCGGTGCGCAAGGCGGTCGGTCGGCCCGTTGCGGTGGGCTTCGGCATAGCGGGGCCCGAGCAGGCCGCCGAGGTGGCGCGCTTCGCCGACGGTGTGGTGGTGGGCAGCGCGATCGTGCGGCGCATCGAGCGCTCGGGGACCGAGGCGCCGGAGGCGGTCGCGGCGTTTGCCGGCGCCCTGGCGCAGGCGGTGCACGGCGCGCGCGAGCCGCAGGCGTAACCTCGCGGCGCCGCGGCGGCTCCCTGCGATTGGTGACGAGAGATCAGGACAGGGGAGGAGTACGCATGTACGGGTTCTTCACGAAGGCGCAGGGGGATTTCGACAGCGTCTGCGAGCGGACCGTCGCCGCGCTCGCCGAGGAAGGCTTCGGGGTGCTCACCGAGATCGACGTCAAGGCGACGCTCAAGAAGAAGCTCGACGTCGAGCACCGTCCCTACAAGATCCTCGGGGCGTGCAATCCGCCGCTCGCGCACCGGGCGCTCACGGCCGAGCCCGACATCGGGCTGCTCCTGCCGTGCAACGTGATCGTGCGCGAGGAGGAGGACGGCTCGATCACGGTGGGCTTCATGGATCCGCAGGCCGTGTTGAACCTCGTCGACAATCCGGCCGTGGCCGAACTCGCCACCGAGGTCCGGGCGCGTCTCGAGCGCGTCCGCGACCGGCTCGGGAGCTAGTCCGGTGGGCGCGGTCGGTGGCGTCGGAGCGGGCTCGGGAGCGTTGTGGCCCGAACCGGCCGAGTCGCATTCGGACGCACAGCCCGCGGCGGAGGCAGGGGCGGGGCGCGCCGTCTCTCCGGGGGGCTCCCCGCAGGGCCTGTCGCCGCAGCGGCCGTCCGGCGGTGCCACGGCGCGCGTCGACGGCGCCGTCGCGCGGATCGAGCGTCTGCTCGCCGGACACACCGACCGGGCGGAGGAAGGAGAGATCCTGTCGACGCTGCGGCAGCTTTCGGACGCCGAACTCGACGCCACGCTCGCGAGGCTCGATCTGCACGCATTGCTCGAGGGGGTGGACGACCGTCTTGTCGGTCCGGACAACCGCAGTGCGCTGCTCGCGCTGCTCACCCGCAGCCGTCTCGGTGCGCTGTCGGTCTCCTCGCGGGCGCGGCTGATCACCGCGCTGCAGCGCGAAGGGTTGTCGGAGGGTGACGAGAAGGCGGTGCGCGACGTGTTTCTCGGCACCCACGGCGCCGACCTCACCGCGCTCAAGAACGCGATCGACGCCGGCGGCGACCGGTTCGATCTCGAACAGCTCGTGTTCCACGAGATCGACGAGGCGCCGGTTCG
>RFJN01000119.1 GCA_003694875.1 Planctomycetota bacterium
GCCGCTCTCGACCTCGGCGAGCGCGCGCCCCTTGACCTTGGCGAGCACGCGCTCGTACATGGCGCGCGTCTTGGCGCCCACCTTCTCGAGCGCCTGGGCGCGCTCGCGCTGCTGTTCGTCGCGACGCGAGCGCACCGCCTGCATGTCGCCCTCGAGCCGCTCGGTGTCGCGCGCGAGCTGCGCGCGCGCCTCGGCGAGTTCGTCCTCGAGGCGTGCGATCTCGGCCTCGAGCGCCTCCTGCTGCTCGAAGCCCGCGAGCATGGCGTCCTCCTTCTCGCCGATCTCGCGTCCCGCCGCCTCGATCTGCCGGCCGAGCGCGCTGTACTCCTCGTTGGTCTTGACCTGGTTCTGCTGCACCCGCAGCTTCTGCTGCCGCTCGGCCGCACTGCGCGCCTCGAGTTCAAGCGCGTCGAGCTGTCGCTGCAGCTCGCGGGCGCGATCGCGCGCGTCCGCTACCTTGCGCTCCACCGCCTCCACCCGCGCGCGCTCCCGGGCGAGCAGCCCCTCGAGGTAGCGCAGTTCGTCGTCGAGCCGGGCGATCTCGCGGTCGTGGCGATCGACCTCGAGCAGCGCCTGCACCTCCGGATGCTGCTGCGCCATGCAGCGCCCTCCCATCTCTCGGGCACAGGCGCGCAACCCGCCGCGCCGAGCCGTCTCCCGATCAGTCCGCCCGCGAGAGCATGCCCTCGAGGAAGCCCTCGAGCATGCGACTGCGCACCGGGTGCTGCAGCTTGCGCACCGCCTTGGCCTCGATCTGGCGCACCCGCTCGCGGGTCACCTTGAAGATGCGCCCCACCTCCTCGAGCGTATAGGTGTAGCCGTCCCCGATCCCGTAGCGCAACTTGATGATCTCGCGCTCGCGGAACGTCAGCGTCTCGAGCACCTTCTCGAGCTTGTCCTTGAGCATCTCGTGGGTCGCGGCGTTGACCGGCGACTCCGCACTCTTGTCCTCGATGAAGTCGCCGAAGAAGCCGTCCTCGCTGTCGCCGATCGGGCGATCGAGCGAGATGGGGTGCTTGGAGATCTTGAGCACCCGGCGCGTCTCCTCCTCCGAGATCTTGAGCTCACGCGCGAGCTCCTGCACCGTGGGCTCGCGCCCGTTGAGCTGCACGAGCTTCTTGGAGGCGTTGCGCAGCTTGGACATGGTCTCGATCATGTGCACCGGGATGCGGATCGTGCGCGCCTGGTCCGCGATCGAGCGCGTGATCGCCTGCCGGATCCACCACGTCGCGTACGTCGAGAACTTGTAGCCGCGCCGGTACTCGTACTTCTCCACCGCCTTCATCAGGCCGGTGTTGCCCTCCTGGATCAGGTCGAGGAAGCTCAGGCCGCGGTTGCGGTACTTCTTGGCGATCGAGACCACGAGCCGCAGGTTGCCGCCCGACAGCTTGCGCTTGGCCGTCTCGTACGCCTTGAAGCGACGCTGCATCCAGTAGATGCGCGCGAAGAAGCTGTCCACGAGCGGACGCACCCGCACCGGCCGCAGCTCGTCGATCGCGATCGGCTCGCGCACCTGCTCGCGGATCGCCTCGATCTCGCGATCGATCTCCTTGCGCCGGAAGGTGTCGGGCCGCGGGGAGCGGTCGATCGCCCGGCGCTCGCGCATGAGCCGCTGCAGCCGGTTCGAGATCTCCTCGAGCTTCTCCTTGAGCGGACGCACGAGCCGGATCTGCAGGCTCATCTCCTCGATCAGCCGCCCGATCCGCCGCCGGCGCTGCACCATGCGACGGTAGGCGCGCTCGCGCTCGGCGCGGCCGCCGCTGCCGTGCGCCCAGCGCTGCCAGTCGCGCAGGTTCTCCTCGCGCATGCGACGCAGCGTCTCGAGCGCATGCGGCAGCTTGTCCTGGATGTCGCGCTTGCCGTTCTCCTCGGCCGAACTCACCTTGATGGTGCGGTCGAACGCCAGCTCGCCGCGCTGCACCGCCTCGAGCGTCTCGAGCGCGTAGCGCTGACCCGGCTCGCTCTCGATCACGAGCTGCCGGAAGCGCTTGCGCGTGATCTCGATCTGCTTCGCGAGCGAGAGCTCCTCGTGCCGCTGCAGCAGCGGAATCTCGCCCATCTGGGTGAGGTACATGCGCACCGGGTCGTCGATCCGCTCGTTCGCCTTCGCGCCGAGCACCGCCTCGAGCGACTTGTGCGGGTGCTTGTCCTCCTCCTCCTGCTCGGTGACCGCGCGCGCGAGCCGCCCGCGGCTCGAGCGGCCATCGCCCGCGGCCGCGTCCGCCTCGAGCGGCTGCGCGAGCGGCGGGCTGTCGGCCCGGTCGATGATCTCCACCCCGTCGTCGTCGAGCCGCATGAGCAGCGCGTCGAGCTGCTCGGGGCTGACCATGTCGTCGGGCAGCTTCTCGTTGATCTCGTCGTAGGTGAGATACCCCTTGCGCTTGCCCTCCTTGAGCAGCAGCTGCATCTCCTTGGTGAAATCCACCTTCGCCGCTCCGCCTGCCTTCGTGTCGTCGGTCGCCGTTGCCGAGGTCATGAACTCTGCAGCCTCGCTTTGAGTCGTCGTTGTGTCTCCTGGAACGCGCGCAGCGCCTCCTCGCTGCCGGGCCGCTCGAGCCCGAGCCGCGCCGCGCGCCGCCGATCGCGCTCCCGTTCGAGACGCGCGATCACGCCCGTCCACATCTGCCGCCAGTCGAGGGCCGGATCGAGCGTGGCCGCCTCCTTGCTCGCGAGCTCGCGCGCCACCGCATCCTCGATCTCCGCCACCGCCCGTCCGCGGCTCACCGTCCGTGCTATCTCCCGTACCCGCGGGTCGGTGACGAGTTCCGCCTCGAGCGCACCCGCCACCTCCGATTCGATCGACATTCCGAGCGCGAGAACGCAGCGCAGAAAATGTCGTTCCCACGTGGGGACCGACACCTTCTCGCCGCAGACCGCAGCTCCGTTCGTTTCATCCTCCGGTTCCTGCGCGGCCCGCGCGCCGTCACGCAACGCCTTGCGCCGACTGCGCGCGGCGAGCTGCCGCACCAGCGCCTCGCTGAGACCCAAACGGTGCGCCAGCTCCTTCAGCTGCAATTCGCGCTCCAGATCGCTCTCGAAGGCGGCCAGGATCCGCGCGACCGGCTCCGCCAGCTCGCGCCGGCGCTCCGGCGGCCACGTGATCGCCTCGGCCGGCACGAGCGCCTGCACGAACGGCTTCGCCTCCCGTACCGCCTGCTCGAGCGCCTGCGGACCGAGCCGGTGCACCGCGTCGGCCGGATCGAGCCCCGGCGGCAGGTGCGCGATGCGGAACGAGGCGAAGGGGCGCTCGCCGCCGAAGACCGAGGCCGCCAGCTCGCCGAGCGCACGCCGGTTGGCCGCCGCCCCCGCCGCGTCGGCGTCGAAGAACGCCACCACGCGGTCGGTGAAGCGCCGCAGCACGCGCGCGTGCTCCGCCCCGAAGGCGGTACCGAGCGTCGCCACGAACCAGCCGAGCCCCGCCTGGTGCGCGAGGATCACGTCCGTGTACCCCTCGACGAGCGCCACCTCTCCCGCCTTCGCGATCCCGTCCTTCGCGAGGTGCAGCCCGTAGATCAGCCGCCGTTTCTTGAAGATCGGGGTCTCGGGGCTGTTGAGGTACTTCGGCACCCCGTCCGGATCGAGCGTGCGCGCACCGAAGCCCACCACGCGCCCGAGCACGTCGTGGATCGGGAACACGAGCCGGCCGCGGAAGCGGTCGCGCAGCCCGTGGCTGCCCTCGCTCGCGAGCCCCGCCGCCACGATCTCCTCGGGGCGGAAGCCGCGCCGACCGAGCGCCTCGAGCAGGTGCCGGCCGCCGCGTGGCGCGTAGCCGAGCCCGAAGCGCTCCGCCCAGGCCGGCTCGATCCCGCGCTCGCGCACGTACCGCCGCGCCCGTTCGCCCTCACGGCTGCGCTCGAGACCGGCGCGGAAGAACGCCGCCGCGATCCGGTGCATCTCGAGAAGGCGTGCGCGAGGGGTGGCCTGCTCGTCGCCTTGCCCCCCGCGACCGCGCTCGGGCACCGGCAGACCGGCGCGCTCGGCGAGCAGCACCAGCGCGGGCCAGAACTCCAGCCCCTCCTTCGCCATGACGAAGTCGATCGCGTTGCCCCCGCGGCTGCAGCGCCCGAAGCAGTACCACGTGCCGCGGTCCGGTCGCACCGAGAAGCTCGGGGTGCGCTCCTCGTGGAAGGGGCACAGCCCCTTGTAGCCGCTGCCCGAGCGCCGCAGCGCCACGTACTCGCTCACCAGACCCACGATGTCGGTCGCCTCGAGCACGCGCGCCTTGAAGTCTCGCAGATCCGACCGCAAGGCAGATCGCCTCACTTGCGTTTCATTCGTTCGACGAATCCGCAAGTCGACCGTCGACCCGCCGCACCCCTGGTCCGCTCCGACCGGGGTCGCAATGCCGGAACGGCGGGCCGCAACCGCCCGCAGCGTCCGTTCGCCGCGCCCCGGCGCCGCGGGTCCGCAGCGGCGCCAAAAGCACACAAGGATAGGTAGGCCCTCAGGAGGCGTCAAGCCGAGCGCTGCAAGCCTCTGTAGAGGCGAGGGTTGCAAGTTGGGCGGGCGAGAGCGTCTCGACGCGTGCGCCCCCCGGCAGCCCGCTCGCCGCGAGCGCCTGTTCGACCGCGAGGTCCGGCACGCTGCGACGCAGCGCGTTACGCAGCGTCTTCCTCCGAAAGACATAGAGCCCACGCACCAGTCGCCGAAAGCGCGCCCAGTGCCGCGGCGCGTCCGCGGCGAGCCTCTCGGCGGGCGGCCGCGCGGTGATCCTCACCACCGCGCTGTGCACCTTCGGTGGCGGCCAGAACGCGCCCGGCGGTACGCGACGCACGATCTCGATCTCGGCGAGCGCCTGCAGCAGGATCGAGGCGGGCCCCATCCGGCGATCGCCCGGGGGCGCCGCGAGCCGCTCGGCCACCTCGCGCTGCAGCGTGCCCGCGATCGTGACGAGCGGAAAGCGCCGCTCGACGAGGCCGAGTTCGAGCAGCCGCACGAGCAGCGGCGTGGCGACGTGGTAGGGGAAGTTGGCGATGCACCGCACCGGCCGCCCCGCGTCGCGCGCCGTCTCGAGTCGCGCGAGCAGCTCGGGGTGCAGCCCCTCGGGCCCGGCGAGCACGTCGCCGGCCACCACGTGCAGCCGCTCGTGCGCGCCGATCAGTTCCGTGAGCAGCGCGCGCGCGTTCGGGTCGAGCTCGATCCCGACCACCTCCGCGCCACGATCGAGCAGCAGCCTCGTGAGCATCCCCGGCCCCGTGCCCACCTCGAGCACGAGATCGCCCGGTTCGAGGCCGCCTGTGTCCACGATCGCGTGCAGCAGCCGCGGATCGAGCAGCAGGTGCTGGCCGAGCGAGCGGCGCGTGACGAAACCGCGCTCACGAAACAGCCGCCGCAGCGCGGCGGGAGCCCAGCGATCGGGATCGGAGGCGTGCGCGCCCGCCAACGCTCAGAGAAGCTCCACGAGGCGCTCGGGACCAAACACCTGCGCCTCGAACCCGAGGATGCCGGTGCCGGCCCGCCGCCAGGCCCCACGATCGAGTCCCGCCTTGAGGCAGGTGTGCTCGAGGAACTGCTCGCGGTCGAGACCGTGTTCGGTCGCGACCTGCGGCAGCAGCAGTCCGCTGTACGGCCCCCGCTGCACGATCAGTCCGTGTCGCCCCACCTCGATCTCCTCGGGGGCGATCGGGCGCGGGGGCGTGAGCACCGAGATCTCCTCGGACAGCCGCTCGAGCTCGTCCGCGGTCACCGGCGCGAAGCGCGGATCCTGCGTGGCCGCGGCCACCGCGAGCCGCACGATCGAGCGCCACAGCGGCTCGGTGCCCACCACCGAGCCGAGACAGCCGCGCAGCGCCCCCTCGCGCTTGAGGGTCACGAACGCGCCGCGCCGCTGCTCGAGCCGCGGCGAGCGCTCGGCTCCCGC
>RFJN01000120.1 GCA_003694875.1 Planctomycetota bacterium
GCACCCGCCGCTGGCTGCTGTCGATCATGGCCTCGATGTCGCGCATGACCGGATCGAACCACAGCCCCTCGTGCAGGAGGTTGCCGTAGAACGAGCCGAGCTGGTCCTTCCAGAAGCGCTGCCACTTCGTGAGCACGAGCTTCTCGAGTTCGCGGTGCGCGGTGATCAGCACGATCGGCGCCGGCGCCTCGAACGCGATCCGCCCCTTGATGCCGAGGATCGTGTCGCCGAGGTGGATGCCGCGACCGACCCCGCGGCGGCCCGCGATGTCGTTGAGGCGTGCGATCAGATCGGGCCCCGGCAGCCGCTCGCCGTCGATCGCCACCGGCTCCCCGTCCTCGAAGGTCAACACGATCTCGGTGGGCGGATCGGCCTCGTGCGGCGGGCGCACGAGCCGCCAGACGTCCTCTTCCGGAAAGCGCCACGGATCGTGCAGCTCGCGGCCGCCGATCGTGGTGCCCCACAGCGAGACGTTGATGCTGAGGTCGGTGGTGCGGTCGGCGACCTCGAGACCGGCCTTGCGCAACCGCTCGGTCGACTCCTGACGGCTCACCCGCCGCTCGCGGATCGGAGCGATCACGGGGCAGGTGGGCAGCAGCGTGCGGAAGGCGGCGTCGAAGCGCACCTGGTCGTTGCCCGCACCGGTCGAGCCGTGCGCCACCGCGTCCGCGCCGCGCTCGCGGGCGAGGCGTGCGACCGCGGCCGCCTGCGCGACCCGCTCGGCCGCCACGCACAGCGGATAGACCCCCCCGCGCAGGACGTTGCCGCGGATCACGTAGCGCACGAATCGGCGGTAGACCTCCTCGCGCCCGTCGATCGCCACGAACTCGGCCGCGCCGAGCGTGCGCGCGCGCTGCCCGATCCGTTCGATCTCTCCGGGTTCGAAGCCGCCGGTGTCCACGGTGGCCGCGATCACGCGCCAGCCCTGCTCGCGCAGGGTCAGCACGCAGTACGAGGTGTCCAGCCCGCCGGAGTAGGCGAGCACGACGGTGCGCTGCGACAAGGGCCCGATCCTCCGAAAGCCTGCGATCGTACCCGCTCGCGGCCGAACGTCAATCCGCCGTTCCGCTCCCGCTTCCCCGCGCGATACGATCCGCCGGCCCGGAGGCGTCACCGAGCGGCGCGGCGGGCCGGCGTGGCAGCCCTCGGCCGCACCGCGGCGGCTTGTGTTGGTCGGTAGATTTTCTGAGCTGACCGACTGGACGATTCGACGGCCAGAGGGTATGCTCGGCTGTCCACCTGCCCACGGTGGGGTGTGGTGGCGGTGACGGGCGGAACCGGACAGGGAGTTTGGCAACCATGCGACGACGGCTCGCCATGACGGTCGTGGGGATCGCGCTGCTCGGGGCGGTGACGGACGCCCGCGCGTTCTCGCTCTTCTTCTCGGACGACAACCTCGAGCAGATCGATCTCACCACCTTCACCTACACCGATCCCCCGGCCTTCACGGTGCAGGCCGCGCAGCAGACCGTCAACGGACCGTACGACGCGAGCGGTTCGGCGATCGGGATCACCAGCTACAACAACAAGCCCGACGCCAACGGCAACTTTCTCGACAACGGCTCGCTGTATGGCGCCGACCCCGCGCAGCCGGGTGTCGAGGATACCGGCAACACGGCCAACCGGTTCTTCGTCGGCGAGTTCCGGATCCCCGGCGACGGCAGCGGGCAGGCGGGCAGCTACGGCACCGTGGTGCTCGCCAACCACACCTTCTCGCTTCCCGATCCGGGCAGCAGCTTCACCTCGGCCGCGGCGCAGATCGACGTGCGCAACCTGCTCAACCTCGATGGCTCGAACGGCGGCGGCTCGTTCACCGTCTCGTTCCTGCTCGCGCAGGTGGATGCCAACAACCAGATCCGCTACTACTCCAAGGCGCTGTCCGGCGGGCAGAACAACAACAACGGACAGACGAACCAGGCCAACCAGGCCGACTGGTTGCGCTTCGGCGGCACGAGCAACGCTGATCTCGTCGCCTGGAGCGCGTTCAACGGCCAGCCGATCTTCGGCAACGCGGGCGCCACGCCCGACCCGACGCTCGACACGGTGTTCGGCTTCTTCGTGAGCAGCACCAACGTGCAGGTCAGCACCGATCGCTGGGCCGCCTTCGCCGCCGACAACTTCCGCGTGCGCGTGGAAGGGGTGGGCACCGCGAGCACGACGACGTTCCAGCTCGGCGCGCTCACGGTGCCCGAGCCACGCGCGACGCTGCTCGCGCTGGTGGCGGCGGCGATGGTCGGGGGCCGGTTGCGGCGGCGTCACGGTCACTGAGCGTGCAGACCGCGGGCTCGGGGTCGGGTGCAACTCCGCCCCGCGGCGCGTCCTCAGCCTGCCGACGCTCCCGGTTTCCCGCGGCGACGTCGCGCCCCTCGCGTCCCGATTCCGCTGCGGTGGGTTCGCCGCGTTCGCCGAGAGGGCACACGGACGATCCGTCGCCTCGGGTTCCGGTGCCGATGATCGCCAAGGGCTGCTCCGGCCTGCCGCTGCGACGGCGCAGCCGGTTGCCGCGAGGCTCAGGCGAGCGAGTCCCTGCGCGCCCCTGCCAGCGCGACAAGCGCACTTCCGAGCAGAAGCAGCGTCGACGGTTCCGGAACACCCGCGATCTTGGCCGTGAAGATGGTGCTGTCGTAGAGTTCGTTACCGTTCGGGTCGATCGCGAAGTCGACGACCGAGCCGACCGACACCACGGTGTCGATCGAGTACGCGAGCGTAGCGGGTCCGGAGATCGCGTCCACCCGCCCGGTGTAGACCTCCACCCCGTCGACGAGAATCCGTCCGAAGACCCCGTTTCCGCCCCCGCCGTCCGCGTCCTGCAGCGTACCGGAGATGGTGATCGACCCCGACACCTCGCTGACCCAGCGGCGCACGGCCCAGTGCAGGGGGCTGATCAAGGGGCCGCCGGGGTGCCCACCGGTGGCCCACAGGAGCGTCCAGGTGGCGCCGGCGCCCTGGGTGGTGGTCTCTTCCCACCACGGTCCGCCCGAACCGCCCACCGTTCCGCCGACGGCGTCAAAGTATGCCATCTGCGTGAAGCTCGAGCTGGCCCCCGGCGTGGCATAGTAGCCGTAATACCAGTTGTTCTGTCCCTGCACGCCGGAAAACTCGGTCACCGAATCCGCAAGGATGGGAGTAGCACGGCTCGCCTGCGCGCCGAGGAACATCAGCAGCAGTGCGGCAAGCGCATGCCGGAATCGCTTCGACAGCTGGAAGTCTGGCATCGTCGAACTTCCTCACCAAGGGTGCGGGCCGAGGTGGGCTTCCGCCAGCGAAGGCCGCTGTTGCACCGAAATCGTAGCCTGCGATGGGGGCGGCGGCAAGACAGAGACGAGAAAGCGTGCTTTCATGAACGTCGGAGCCGTGCCGCTGACGGGCCAACATGTGTCGTTTCAGGTTGCCGCCTGTGCTTGCGTTCACGCCCCGGCGGCGTTTCGTGCGGTGATCCGCGGCCTGGGGTCGTCTCGCTAGCCGGCCGGAGCGCGCAGCGCGCGCGCGATCGGCTCGGCGTCGGGGAAGGCGGGCGCCACGCGCGGCGCCCGGCTCCGTTCCCAGCGCGCCACCCAGTCCGACCAGCGCAGCCGCGGGGCGCGCAGATCGATCCCCGGCGGGGTCCTGTCGACCTGCACGACGTCGCGCACCTCGCGC
>RFJN01000121.1 GCA_003694875.1 Planctomycetota bacterium
AGCGCGTGCGCCGGTGCTCGGGCAGCAGCTCGCCCTCGTACAGCTCCGCCGTCACGGCGTCGCCGCGCTCGAGTTCCAGTTCGAGCGCCATCGGAGGCCCACCGCGTCGCGGCTCCCAGCGCCACACGTCGCGATCGCCCCAGCGGTGTAGCGCACCGCGCTGCGGCAGGTGCGCGCGCAGCGACGCCGCGCTCGCGGGCCCGTCGTTCGGTTCGGGGTCGAGCGCTGAATCGGCGGGCGCGATGCGCACGACGTAGGGCGCCGACGAGCGGCGGCCCTGTTCGCTCTCGATCGAGCACGCGATGCCGGCGCGCACATGCGCGAGCTGCAGCGTCTCGTCCGCCGGCAGCACCACGCGCGCGAGCGGACCGCCGGGCCGGTCGGGGCGCGGCGGCACGAGCAGCTGCAGCACGAGCGCGGTGTCGGTCGGCGCGTGCAGCGCCACCGATCGCGGATGCGGCCCGAGCGGAATCACGTCCACCTCGCCCCGCGGTTCGAGCGTGCCCACCGCGCTCCAGCGTGCGTTCGCCGGCAGCGCGGCGCTCGGGTGCACCGCCGGGTCGAGATCGTCCGGCTCCGCGAGCCACACGAGCCCCGGGGGCGGCGGCGGCAGCGGCGCGAGCTGCGCACGCCACGCGATCCGCGGTGCGCCCGCACCCTCGAGCACGAGTCGCAACGCTCCGCGCCCTGTCGCAGCGAGGCCCCCGAACACGACCTCGTCGTCGGCGGCGAGCGTGAAGCGCGCCCCCTCGATCCGTCGCCCGTTCCGCTCGCGCACGAGCCGCGCGATCGGTCGCCCCTGTCCCCGCGTCGCGATCCGCAGCCGAGCGCCGCCTGCACCCGGCGCGATCGGGAGGACGTCGCGGTCGCGGCCCGGACCGATCTCGCCGCGCCGAAGTTCGCCCACCGCGAGCGGTCGCTCGCCCGGCAGTTGCTCGTCGTCGTTCGGTTCGCGCTCCGCCTCCGCCGGCGGCGGTTCGGCTCCCTCGATCCGCAGGGCGTAGGGCGCCTGCGCGGCGTGGTCGACCGCGCTCAGCTCGAGCGCCCAGCGACCGGCCCCGAGCGCGAGTGTCCAGCGCAGCGTCTCGCCGGGATCGACCGCCCCCTCCTTGACCGCCCGCGGTCGGGCCGTGGCGGTGGGGGTGTGGAACAGGCGTGCGTACAGCGCGCCGTCGCTCGGCGCCTCGATCGTGACCGCGATCGCCCGCTCGGCGGGCAGCGCCCAGACGTGGCTCGCGTCGGCGGGCAGCGTGCGCTCGACCCGCAGCCCGAGCGGCAGCGTACCCGCCCTCGTCGGATCGGGGCCGGGTTGCGCACCCGCCTGTACACTGCGTCGCCAGCGCGCGAGCGCGGCGCGGGCGCGCTTGCCGAGATCGCTCTCGCCGCCGATCAGCGCTGCCAGCTCGAGCGACCGCCGCGCGAGCGCTCCCTGCCCGCCTGCGAGCGCGATCTCGCCGCGCAACAGCAGCGCCTCCCCGTCCCAGGGGTGGGCGGCGAGCACCGCAGCGAGCTCCTCGCGCGCCGCCTCGAGGTCGCCGGTGCGCCACAGCGCCTCGGCGAGCGTGGTGCGAGCGCGCGCGAGCTTGGGGGCGCGTTCGACCGCGGCGCGTGCGTGCGCGAGCGCGAGCGGCAGCTCGAGATCCGCGCGCAGCAGCAGGCGGGCGAGGTGCAGGTGCGGGGCCGGGTCCCGTTCGTTGCGCTCGATCGCGAGACGATACGACCGGCGCGCCAGATCGGGACGTCCCGCACGCTCGTACAGCACGCCCGTCACCGTGGGCAGCCGGCTGTCGCTCAGCGCCAGCTCGCTCGCGCGCGCCACCTCCCGGGCGGCCGCCGCGGGGTGGTCGCGCACCGCGAGCAGCGTTCCGAGTGCCTCGTGCAGGGGGCGGGCGCCGGGGAAGGTCTCCAGGGCGGTGCGCAACCGGCGCTCGGCGGCATCGAGGCTGCGGGCGAACTGCAGCGCGGTGGCGACGAGCAGGCATTCGAACGGGTCGCCGAGCGGTGCGGCCGCGAGCGGTGTCGCCTCCGCCTCGCAGCGGCGGCGAAGCCTGAGTTCGCCGGCGAGAACGAGTCGGCGCAGCGCGGCGCCGTGCGCCTCGATCGCCGCCGGTCCGACGCGTTCCGCATACCGCCGACACGCCGCGATCGGGCCCGGCTGCGCGGTGAGGGGCTCGCCCGGTCGTTCGAACGCCTCGCGCACCCGCTGTGCGGCCCGTTCGGGCTCGCCCGCGAGCACGAGCGCCTGGATCACCGCGAGCGCACGCGCCACCGAGCGTTCGATCGGCAGCGTGGCGGCGACGTCGCGGGCCGCCGGGAGCTGTCCCGTCTCGAGCAGCGCGAGCAGTCCCACCCACTGCGCCCGGGCGTCGGTGGCGCCGCTCGCCTCGCGCACCGCCGGATCGGCGAGATCGGAGAGGGCGGTACGGTCGCCGAGCAGCAGCGCGGTCTCGACCCGTCGCGTCCACAGCTCGGCGCCGAGCCCGGCCGGCGCGTCGTCGCGACTCGCGCGCTGCTCGAGGGCGGCGAGGGCGCGCTGGGCTGCGGGACGGTCGCCGGTCTCGAGGGCCGCACGCCAGGCGAGCCGCTCGAGCGGCAGCGAGCCGCGCGCCGCCTCCGGACGGGCGAGGGCGAGCACGCGGCTCGGCTCGCCCGCCTCGAGCGCCAGACGCGCCATGGCCAGGCGCACCGGGAGGTCGGCCGGAGGCTGGCCGAGCAGTGGTTCGAGCTGTGCGAGGGCCTCGTCCGGCCGGCCGCGCGCGATCGCGAGCTCGGCGAGCAGGCCCGCCGCCTGTGCGTCGCCGCGGCCCGCCGCGAACAGCAGCTCGAGCTGCTCGTAGGCGAGATCGAGTCGGCCGAGTCGGCGGTAGATCTCGGCGACCGGGCGGCGCAGCACCGCGAGCCGCGGGCTCGTCTCGGCGAGCTGCCGCAGCGCGGCCACCGCTTCGGGCAGCCCGTCGCGCAATGTCTTGGCGAGCACGAACAGCCGCGCGGCCCCCGGTGTCTCGGGGGCGCGGCGCAACAGCTCGCGCAGCGAGGCGATCGCCGCGTCGAGCTCGAGACCGCCGAGCTGGGCCGCCGCGCGACCGAGCAGCGCGAGCGGAGCGGGACGCGACTGCGCGGTGGCGCGTTCGAGAAAGCGCGCCGCGCGGTCGATCGACCCCGTGGCGGCGCGGGCGCGCAGCAGCAGCGCCACCGCGTCGAGGGCGTCCGGCGCGAGGGCGAGCACCGCCTCGGCGTGCCGTGCTGCCCGTTCGGGCTGTCCGGCAGCGAGCCACAGTTGCCCGAGCCGCAGCCGGAGCACGCGATCGAGCGGGCGCGTGGCGAGCAGCCGCTCGAGTCGCTCGGCCGCCTGTGCGGTCTGGCCCGTCGCCTCGCGCGCGCGGGCGAGTGTGAGCGCGATCGCGGCCTGCCACGGCGAGGGCCGCTCGGCGACGGGCTCGAGCGTGGCGATCGCCTGCTCGGGCCGCTTGCGCGCGAGCTGCTCGAGCGCGCGTGCGTAGGCGCGCGCCTCGGGCGGACACGCCTCGGGTAGCCGGGCGATCGCTGCCGCGATGGCCTCGGGCCCCTCGTGGCGCGCGAGCTCGAGCCGGCGCACCGCCAGTTGCACCCGCTGCGCGGGATCGTCCGGGGGCTTGGGTGTCGTGAGCACCGAACGCGCGCGCTCGATCTCGCCCCCGCGCTCGTAGAGTTCCGACAGCGCGAGGCGCACCGAGACGTCGTCGGGCGCGAACTCGAGCGTGCTCTCGAGCAGCGCGCGCGCGCGTTCGGTCTGCCCCTGCGCGAGCCACAGCTGCGCGCGTGCGAGCCGGACCCGCGCCGAACTCGCCGCCGCGAGTTCGGCGCGTTCGACCTCTCGACGGGCCGGCTCGAGCTGCCCCGCTCGCCAGTATGCGGAAAAGGCCTCAAGCGCGATCGCCTCGGTGTACGGGCGGGTGCGCGCGCGACGTTGCGGTGCCCGCAACCAGGCGAGCTGGCGTTCGAGCGCCTCGAGATCGCCGTGCGCCGACGCCCCGGCGAGAAGCTGCAGGTGCGGCTCGACCGCCTCCGGTTCGAGCTGCGCCGCGCGCTCGAACGCCTCGATCGCCGCCTCGTCCTCGCCGGCGAGCGCACGCGCTCTGCCGAGTGCGATCCACAGCGCGGCGCGCTCGGGCTCGATCGCGATCGCCTCCTCGAGCACCGCCTCGGCCGCGGTGGGCTGGCGTCGGCGCAGCCACGCCTGTGCGGCCGCATACAGGCGGCGGACGCGGGCTTCGGGGGAGAGACGGCTGCGGTAGAGGTACAGACCCGCGGGCACGAACAGCGCGAGCGCGATCAGCGAGAGCACCACGAGCCGACGCAGCACGCGTCGTCGCGGGGGGGCGGGGGTGGGTGGCTGCAGCACGAACGGGTTCTCCGTCGAGCACGTCGCGTTCCGCGCAGTATAGGCGAGTGTGTCCGGAAGCTGGAGATCGCTCTCACGGCTCCGTTTGGGCCGCGGGTCGGGGGGCGGTGGAGCGGACACCGTCGACGGGATCGAGCAAGAGGTCCTTGACGCCTTGCCACATGGGGTCGAGAACCACGTCGATGC
>RFJN01000122.1 GCA_003694875.1 Planctomycetota bacterium
GCCACCACGAGGAGACCGAGCATGTCGAGCGCTTCGGAGCAGGTGCGCATCAACGCCCCGCCGAGCCACCACGGCCTCGGCTGGGGCAACGTGCGCAACCACGTGCGAGAGCTGTGGCAGCACCGCGCGCTGCTGTGGGCGCTCGTGTTGCGCGAGACCAAGGCGCGCTACCGCAACTCGGCGCTCGGCTACCTGTGGACGTTTCTCAACCCGCTGCTGCTGCTCGGGGTGTACTCGCTCGTCTTCAGCGTGTACATGCGCGTGGACCTGCCCGACTACGCGATCTATCTCTTCGCGGCGCTGCTGCCGTGGATCTGGCTGTCCTCGTCGCTCACCGTCGGCACCACCTGCATCGTGCAGGGCGGATCGCTGATCGCGAAGGCGCTGCTGCCCCCGCAGCTTCTGCCGCTCATGCACGTGATCAACAACCTCGTCAACATGGTGCTCGGGCTGCCGGTGCTGCTGCTCGCCGCCACGCTCGTCGGCCGCCCCCCCCACCCGGCGCTCGTGGTCCTGCCGGTGCTGCTGCTCGGGCACGCCATGCTGATCCAGGGGCTTGTGCTGATCACCTCGAGCCTGTGCGTGCGCTTCCGCGACATGGAGTTTCTCGTGACCAACGGGCTCAACCTGTGGTTCTTCCTCACCCCGATCGTCTACGCGATCACCATGATCCCCGAACGCTTCCGCGCCCTCGCGCTGCTCAACCCCGCCACCCCGATCACGCTCGCGATCCAGGACATCGTGTACTGGCGGCGCTTCCCCGCACCACTGCACGTGGGGCTGTCGCTCGGCATGGGCGCGATCGCCCTGTTCGTCGGCATCCAGGTCTTCGAACGGCTGCGCGACCACATGGCCGAGGAGATCTGAGCGGGCGCCGCCGCACCCGCAGCGCGCAGCGCGCACACGCGACGGCCGGCGGACCCGCCCGCCGCTCAGCGACGCGCCGCGGCGTCGAGCGCGCGGATGTGGTCGAGGATCCGCTCCACGCAGTGCTCGACCGGCTCGCGGTCGGTGTGGATCGTGATCTCGGGATCGGTCGGCGGCTCGTAGGGCGCGTCGATGCCGGTGAAGCCGCGGATCCGGCCCTCGCGGGCCGCCGCGTACAGCCCCTTGACGTCGCGCTCCTCGCAGACCTCGAGCGGACACGCGGTATAGACCTCGATGAACTCGCCCTCGCGCAGGGTGCGGCGCACCCGTTCGCGGTCCTCGGCGTACGGCGAGATCAGCGCGACGAGGACGATCACGCCGGCGTCGCAGAACAGCTTCGCCACCTCGCCCACGCGGCGGATGTGCTCGCGCCGGTCCTCGGCGCTGAAGCCGAGATCGGCGCTGAGGCCGTGCCGGACGTTGTCGCCGTCGAGCCGGTACGTCATGTAGCCGAGGTCGAACAGCCGCCGTTCAAGCGCGATCGAGACCGTCGACTTGCCCGCCCCCGACAGCCCGGTGAACCAGATCACCCGCCCGTGGTAGCCCACGCGCTCGAAGCGCTCCTCGCGGCTGACCCGGCCGTGGGTCCGGTAGATGTGGGTGCTCTTGAGACCGCTGAGCTGCGGGCGCAGATCAGGATAGTTGCCGACCTGGATCACCCCGCCGCCGGCGTTGATCCCCTCGTGCACGAGCACGAAGCGCCCGGTGGCCGGCAGCTCGCTGTAGTCGTCCACCGCGATCGGGTGCCGCGTGCGGATCGTCACCTCCGCCACCTGGTGGCGCCCGATCTCGCTCGCCTGCCGCCGCTCGAGTGTCGCGACGTCGATCACCTCCCGGATCCGCACGATGCGACACGGCACCTGCTGGGTCGTGAGCCGCAGGGTGTACTCCTGCCCGGGCCGCAGCGGCTCGGGCCGCAGCCAGAACACCTGGGCGTCGAAGACGTCGGTCTCGACCGGGGCGTCATCGACGTGCGAGGCGATCTGGCCGCGCTCGACGAAGATCTGCTGCTCGAGCGTGATCGCGACCGACTCGCCCGCAACCGCATACGGGCGATCGGGGGCGTTCCAGCGTTCGATCGACTTGACGAAGCCGGTCTTGTTCCACGGCGAGAAGACGAGCTCATCGCCCACCCGCAGCACCCCCGACTCGACACGCCCCGCGAGCAGACGGCGCTCGTCGAACTTGTAGACGTCCTGCAGCGGGAAGCGCAGCGGCGCGTGCGCAGGAGGGCGACGCGGCTCGAAGCGCTCGATCACCTCGAGCACGCTCGGCCCCTCGTACCACGGCATGCGCTCGCTCGCCGCACGGACCCCGTCGCCGCCGCGCGCCGAGATCGGCACCACCTCGACCGTCTCGAACCCGAGCCCGTGCAGATACCCCGTGAACTCGTCGCGGATCCGCTCGTAGACATCGCGCGACCACGCGACCGCGTCCATCTTGTTCACCACCACCGCCACGCGCCCCACCCCGAGCAGACGCAACAGGTAGGCGTGGCTGTGCGACTGCTCGCTGACCCCCTCGGTGGCGTCGATCAGCAGCAGCGCGGCGTCGGCGCTCGAGGCGCCGCTCACCATGTTGCGGATGAACTCCTCGTGCCCGGGCGCGTCGATGAACGCGTACTGGCGTCCGCCCACGCGCATCCACACGTGCGCGGCGTCGATCGTGATCCCCTGGTTGCGCTCGGCCTGCAGCGCGTCGAGGGCGAACGCCCACTCGAGCTCCAGCCCCCGCCGCTGGCTGACCGCGCGGATCTGCTCGAGCTTGCCCTCGGGCAGGTTGCCCGTCTCGTAGAGCATGCGGCCGAGCAGCGTCGACTTGCCGTGGTCGACGTGACCGAGCATCACCACCCGGACGAGATCGGCGGGCCGGCGCGCCGCCGCCACCGCCTCCGCTTCGCCGCGCTCCCGGACCGGGGTCCCCTTCGCCGTCTCGTCGCTCAATCTCGTGGTTCTCCGCCGATCGTCCCCGACGTCCGCTACATGTACCCTTCGGCGCGCAGCCGTTCGAAGGCGTCCTCCGCCTCCTGGTCCTGGGCGCGCCCCGAGCGTTCGCTCTGCCGAGTCGCCTTGAGTTCCTCGATGATCTCGCGCACCGTGCTCGCCTCCGAGGCGATCGTGCCGGTGCACGGCGCGCAGCCGAGGCTGCGATAGCGGCGCCCGTCCTTCGCGAAGTACAGGTCCACGAGCGGTATGTTCTCCCGCTCGATGTACTCCCACAGATCGATCTCGGTCCAGTCGAGCAGCGGGTGCACCCGCACGTGCGTGCCGGCGCCGAAGCCGGTGTTGAACTGGTCCCAGAGCTCGGGCGGCTGCTCCTGGAAGACCCAGCCGAAGTTGGCGTCCCGGGGCGAGAAGTAGCGCTCCTTCGAGCGCGTGCCCTCCTCGTCGCGCCGGATCCCGAGCAGCAGCCCGTCGAAGGCGTGCTCGGCCACGACCTGCTTGAACGGCTCGGTCTTGAGCGCGCGGCAGCAGGTGACGCGACCGCAGCCCGGCCCCATGCCGCCCTCGAGCGCCTCGCGGTTCTGCCCCACGATCAGCTCGAGCCCCCACTCGCGCACCACCCGGTCGCGGTAGGCGATCATCTCGGGGATCTTGTAGCTCGTGTCGACGTGGATCAGCGGGAAGGGCACGTGCCCGCAGAACGCCTTGCGCACGAGCCACAGCAGCACGGTGGAGTCCTTGCCGATCGACCACAGCATGCCGATCTTCTTCA
>RFJN01000123.1 GCA_003694875.1 Planctomycetota bacterium
CACGCTGCGCGGCTGGCTCTGAGCGTCGCGGGTGGCTCAGGTCGGCGCGAGCCGCAGCCCCGTGGGCAGCGAGTCGCCGAAACGCAGCCGCTGCTCCGGTGCAGCGGGCGGCACGATCTGCTCGACGGGCAGCCGCTGCGCCTCGCTCGCCCCGTGGGCCTCGAGCCAGCGCAGCACGCGTTCGCGCACCGGCTCGCTCACGTCACGGGCCGGATCCCCGGTACGCCGCGCCATCTGCACGAGCGCGAAGCGGGTGCGCACGAGTGCATCGCCCTCGACCGGGTGCCGGTCGCGGTGGCGCAGCAGCCGCTCGATCCAGCGCTCGACCGTCTCGGGCGGCACCACCTCGTTGAGCGGTCCGAACACCGGGGTCCGCTCGCCCAGTCGCCCGAGCGACCACTCGCTCCAGCGCGCCGAGCCACGCCCCGCCTCGATCGTCTCGAGCAGCCGCTCGCCGAGCCGCACCTTCGTGCCGCGCGCAAGCCGCTCGAGGCTCGCGGCGAGCCGCCACATCTCCGCGAGTTCCTGCGCGTGCTCGCGCCGCCGGCCGCGCCCGAACAGCGCACCCTGCAGCTTGCCGAGCACCTGTTCCTGCTGCCCACGCCCGAGTCCGCCCGCCGCGCGCCGCAGCAGGATCCACCACTCGATGCGGCACGCAGCCGCCTCCGGATGCCGCAGCCCCGAGAGCACCACCCGCCACAGCCCCGCGATCCGGTGCTCGTCGAGCAGCGCCCCGTAGCCCGGCCGGATGCACAGCCCCACGAGGTTGAGCCAGCGCGCCTCGTGTTCGGGCGAGCGCTCGCGCAGCTCGGCGAGCGGCAGCAGCCGGTCGAACAGCGCTCGACAGACCCCCACCGGCCACGCCTCGCGCGCCGCCGCGAAGATCTCCTCGAGCCGCGCCCCGAGCGAGCGCAGCGGGCTCGCGGGGCCAGGGGGGGCGTCGAACGCCTCGTGCACCGCCGCGAGCGCACGTTCGAGCGCCTCGGGATCGCACCGCTGCGCGCGCTGCTCGTCATCCCCCACCGTGGCGAGACGCACCGTCTGCTCGAGCGCCCAGCGCCGGCCACTGCCGTCGGTGGCGTGCAGCCCCAGCTCGAGCACCCCCAGTTCGGAGAGCCGGGCGGTGACCTCGACCGGGATCTCGCGCGCGCGCGAGGCGCGCCGTCGCTTGGTGCGCAGCATGGTCACGAGCGGCGGCAGCTCGTGCATGTCCGCGTCCTCGCCCTCGAGCCGCGGCGCCGCCACGAGCTCGCCCGGCCGGTCGTCGCGGCTCGTCGACGCGTAGAGCGGGAACGCGACCGGCATGTTCGTCTTGAGCCGCACCTCGAGCGGCACCTCGACGGTCTGCCCGGCCTCGAGCCCGCGCGGGGCCACACACAGCGCCGCCGGACGCGGCTTGCCGACATCGACCCCCACGTAGTACGCGCGCTCGATCCCGCCCCGGATGCGGATGCCCTCGCCGCGCCGCACCATGCCGTAGTACGCCGCCCCGCGCGCCACCGCGAGGTCGTAGCCCGCGGAGACGAGTTCGACCGGGCGCTGTCCGGTCCAGTCCTCGATCGCGTCGAGAATCCGGGCGCGCACGATCTCCTGCTTGACCATGCCCCCGTTGAACAGCACCGCCGTGGGCGCGAGCACGCGTTCGCCCTCGGGCGCGTGACGCTGCAGGAAGCCGCCTATGTGGCGCGTGATCGCCGGATCGGCCGCATACGGCAGCCCGAGTTCCTGCAGCCCCGCGCGCGAGCGCTCCGGACGCGCCTGCTCGAGCGGCACCCGCGGCAAAAAGCCCTCGAGCACGAGCTGCACCACCTCCTCGCGCTCGAGGCTCGCCATACGCGCGCCGCCGAGCAGCCGTGAACCGCGACCGGGCAACACCACACTCGTGCGCTCGGGTGCCTCCGGCTGCAGCAGCGTCTCCTTCGCCTCGCGACACAGCAGCTGCAACAGCGGCCAGTCGCGCGCCTCGAGCGCACCACCGGCCGCCTCGAGCCGCGGCAGCACGAGGCGCGCGATCGCCACATCGACGTTGTCGCCGCCGAGCAGCAGGTGCTCCGATACCGCGACCCGCCGCAGCACGAGATCGCCCTCGCTGCCCTCGACCGTCACCACGGTGAGGTCGGTGGTGCCGCCTCCCACGTCGACCACGAGCACGCTCGCGCCGGGCGCGAGCCGCTGTCCCAGCTCGTCGGCGTGCGCGCCGATCCAGGCGTACAGCGCCGCCTGCGGCTCCTCGATCAGCTGCGGCGAGGCGATGCCCGCCGCGCGCGCCGCCTCGAGGGTGAGCGAGCGCGCGACCTGGTCGAACGAGGCCGGCACCGTGATCACGACCGGCTGCGCGGTGAACGCCGCGCGTGCGTCGCCAGTCGCCATGACCTCGTCCCACGCATCGCGAATGTGCTCGAGCAGACGCGTCGCCGCCGCGACGGGCGAGATGCGCGGACAGTCGGGCGCGCCCTGCCAGGGCAGGATCGCCGCGGTGCGATCGACCCGCTCGTGCGACAGCCACGACTTCGACGACAGCACGAGGCGTCCCGCCACCCGGCTGCCCTGCCGGCGCGCGAGTTCCCCGACCACGTCGGCGCGCCGCCCGCCCGGCGCACGCGCCGCCCCGAACAGATCCTCGTGCGGCGTGGGGAAGTAGATGCAGGACGGCAACAGCGCGCGCCGATCGAGCTCTCCCGGCGCCACGAGCTGCGCAACGGCAAAGAGTTCGACCCGGCCGCCGCGACGCCGATCGACGTACGCCACCGCACAGTTCGTGGTGCCGAGATCGATCCCGATCCCGTAGGGTGCGGACTCGCTCATCGCCTGTGCTCTCGCAGATCCACCTCGAGCTTCCAGTCCCGCGAGCCGTCGCGCGCCACGCAGTACAGCTCGAGCGTGCCGATCTCGGTCAGCCGCGCGCGCAGACCCACCGGCACGACGTGTCCCGCCCCGTCCTCGCCGTCCGTATCGAGGATCGCCTCGAGCCGCGCGAGCCGCTCGAGGTCGTCCGGAATCCGCTCGAGCAGCTGCCCCGGCCGGTCCTCCTTGCGGCGTGTGGAGCCGTAGAGTTCGAACTCGACCGGCGCCCCCGTCACGAGTCCGAACTCGAGGCCCGGCACCTCGATCGTCGAGCCCTCCTCGAGCCCGAAGGGCACGACACACACCGCGTGCTTCGGCCGTTCGAGACCGGGCACCGCCGGCACCGCCGCCTCGAACGCGACGTAGTAGCTGCGGGCGGAACCGCCCCGGATCCGGATCCCGCGCCCGCGGCGCACCCGACCGTAGTAGGCCGCGCCGCGCGCCACCGCGTCGGCGAGATCGGCACCCGGCAGCGTCTCGACGGGCTTTCCGCTCCAGCTCCGCAGCACCTCGAGCAGCCGCTCGCGCAGCACCGGCGCCTGCATGACACCGCCGTTGAACAGCACGTGGGTGGGCCAGCGCACACGTTGCCCGTCGCCGGTGTGGCGGCCGAGGAACGCCGCGAGGTGGCGCGTGATCGCGGGGTCCTGCGCGTACGGCAGGCCCAGCTCCTGCAGCCCCACCCGCGGTCGCTCGACCGGACGCGCCTCGGGCCCCACCCGCGGGAAGAAGCCCTCGAGCACGATCTGCTCGATGTCGGTGCGCTCGAGCTCCGCCTGCCGCTGCGCCCCCACGAGCTGCGTCCCGCGACCGGCGATCGTGACGCTCACCCGCTCGAGATCGGGATCGGTGAGCAGTCGCTCCTTGGCGCGCGCGGCCTCGAGCCACAGCGCCCGCGACTGCCACGGATCGAGATCGCCGCCAAGCCGCGAGGCGAGCCGGTGCGCGAGCGCGAGGTCCATGTTGTCGCCGCCGAGCAGCAGGTGCTCGCCCACCGCGAGACGCTCGAGTTCGAGGTTGCCGTCGCGCTCGCTGCAGCCGATCAGGCTGAAGTCGGTGGTGCCCCCGCCCACGTCGCACACGAGCACGACGTCGCCGGGCTGCACGTGCTCGCGCCAGCGCTCGCCCATGGCGTCGAGCCAGGCGTAGAACGCCGCCTGCGGCTCCTCGAGCAGCGTGAGTTCGCCGAGGCCCGCCTCGCGCGCGGCGTTGAGGGTGAGCGAGCGTGCGATCACGTCGAACGAGGCCGGCACGGTGAGAAGCAGCTGCTCGGTCTCGATCGGCCGATCGGGGTACGCGTGATCCCAGGCGCGGGCGACGTGTTCCAGGATGCGGCGCTGCGCGTCGACGGGCGAGATGCGGCGGCCGCCCTCGGCCGGGTGCAGCGGCAGGATCGGCGCCTCGGGATCGGCGCTGCGGTGGCACAGCCACGACTTCGCCGAGGTCACGAGACGGCCGGGCACCTTGGCGCCGTGCTCGCGCGCGAACCAGCCCACCGCCGCGTCCGCCGGCCCCCACGGAAGCTGCCAGGCGGGCGAGGCGAGTTCGACTTCGGCCGGCAGGTAGATCGCGGACGGCAGCGGCGAGCGCGGCTCGAGTTCGCCGAGTGCCACGAACTGCGGCACGGGCCACACCTCGGGACGCTGCTGCTGCTCGTCGCGCTCCATGTCGATCACCGACACGACGGTGTTGGTCGTGCCGAGATCGATCCCCACGATCGTGCGACTCGTGAGCGTCATGGGATCTCCACCTCCGCCGGGGCGACGATCCGCTCGGCGCCGGGCGCGATCGCCGGCAGCTCGACGCGCTCGGCGCGCCAGCCGTGGTGCCGCAGCAGACCGCGCATGGGCGGGCTGCCGTGCACGTTGCCCACGAGCTCGATCGCGGCGGGATCGAAGTCGGCCTCCACCGTCACGGGCTCGCCCTCCGCACCGGCGAGCACGGGCGCGAGCACCAGGTAGCGCTCGAGCACCCGGCGGCAGCCCGCGTGCACCGCACGCGCGGCCGCCCCCACCTGTTCGTCGGCGTAGCCGTCGATGCCCTCCTGCACGAAGTCCACGAACCGCCCCTCGCGCTGCAGCAGGCGCAGCAGCGCCACCGCGCCGTGCTCGGCGGCACCGGCTGCGCCCGGGCCGCGCTCGCCCGCTCCGGCCGGAGCGGGAAGCTGCAGCTCGGGTGGCAGCGGCCGGCCGAACAGCACACGGAAGAAACAGCGCACAGCGAGCCCGAGTCGCATGACCTCTCCCTCGTCGCGTGGTGCGAACCACCTCGAAGCGTTGCGGCGCCAATGTACCGGGAAGCGCGCCGCGCGTCAGCGGTGCGCGAGCGCGGCGCCGCCCCCGCCCCGCGCCCGCGGCCGTGTCGACGTCGCGCGCCTCATGCCGGCCAGGGGCGCGCCCTGTCCTGCCACGCGTCGGCGAGCGAGTCCATGCGCCCGAGCCGCAGCCAGCCGAGCACCGTACGCAGCCGGTCGGCGAACCGCTCGAGGCCGCGGTAGTGCCGCAGCCTCCGGAGCCGCGAAACCGCGAGCCGCGGCTGGTCGGGATCGAGTTCCCAGGGGTGGAGGTAGAGCACGGCGGGCCGCGCGGCCGCGCGCGCCTGGCGCACCGCCCACCGCATGTAACCGAGCGGAAGCAGCCGCAGATAGCCGCCTCCCGCCGCCGGCCAGTTGCGGCCGGCGAAGCGCCCCACCAGGGGCGGCAGCTCGAGCAGCCGGCCGCCCTCGCGCACCCGCCAGTGCGGCACGATCGGCGCCCGCGGGTCCCCGTAGCGGTCGTGGCGCACCGGGAACACACTCGCGTCGTAGCGGTAGCCCGCCTCGACGAGCACGTCGAAGGCCCAGTCGGTCGCCGGCACGATCGACCAGGTGGGGGCGCGGTAGCCGCGCACCGCGACGCCGCCCGCGTCCTCGAGCGCCGCCCGCGCGCGCCCCAGATCCTCGCGCAGCCGGTCCGGATCGAGCTCGGTCAGCATGCGGTGGCCGTGGCCGTGCGAGGCGAGCTCGTGTCCGCGCGCCACGATCTCGCGCACGAGCGCGGGGTGCCGCTCCGCCACCCAGCCGAGGGTGAAGAACGTGCCGCGCACCCCCGCCTCGTCGAACAGATCGAGCACCCGGTGGGTGGCGTGCTCGACGCGGCTCGGCAGCTCGTCCCAGGTGTGCGGCGGTGCGGCCTCGCGCAGGTTCTCGACGTGGAAGTACTCCTCGACGTCGACGCTGATCGCGCCCTCGAGCGTCTCGGGACTCACGGCTCCTCCTCGGCTCGGGACGTCTCGGCAGCCGCCGACCGGCGTCCGAGCAGCGCGTGCAGCAGCACGTCGAGCGCGGCGAGCAGCCCCCCGAGGGCGACGATCACCACGAGCGACTCGATCGGCCACACGATCACGAAGCCGCCGAGAAGCCCCAGGATACCGCCGAGCAGCGTGATGAAGCCGAGCTTGTCGTCGGCGAAGTCGCGAAAGCCCTGCTCGAGCTGCTCGGTCGTGACGGTGCTCAGTTGCTTGAGGATGATCGCGGGCACGTCCATCTCGCGCACCAGCGCCATGAGCCAGCGGGTGAGCGCGGCGTCGAGCACATCGAGACGCGCCTCGAGTTCGGCCGGCACACGCGCGAGCAGCGCGTCGGCGTCCTGGCTCAGCTCGTCGACGGTCTGCGGCAGCCGGTCGAGTTCCTCGTTGGCGATGCGCAGCAGCGGCTCGCGCCACACCCCACGCAGCCGCCCGACGAGCCAGCCCGCCATGGAGCCGCCGGCGTAGCTGCTCACCCGCTGCTCGATGCGGGCGAGCAGCTCGGCGCGAAACGCCGGGCTGCGGGTCAGCTCGGCCGCGTAGGCGAGCAGCACCTGCTTGGTGTCGGCGACGAACTCCGGATCGCGCACGATGCGCCGCAGCTCGGCGGTCGTCTCCTCGGTGAGGCGCGGGATCAGCCGGCTCTCGTCGAGTTCGCGCCGGATGATCTCCTCGTTGATCAGCTTCTCGCACACCTCGTCGGCGACCTTCTGGATGATCTCTTCGCGCTGGGAAGGGATCAGTCCCTGGCCGAAGATCGGCCGGCTCTCGCGCGGCCAGAACAGCATCTTGATCGCGACCCAGTTGGTGGAGAAGCCGATGATGCCGGCGATCGAGCAGCTGCGCACCACGCCGTGCCAGTCCCAGAAGAACGACAGCACGAAGAGCGAGAAGCACACGGGGTTGAACAGCCGCAGCGCCCAGCGCAGCCCCTTGCCCGAGCGGAACGCGAGCCGCTCGAGGGTGACCGCGCCCGGATCGCGCCGCGGGCGGCGCGGCCGCAGCGGCAGCCCGGTCTCGGGGTGGGTGCGAATGCGCGCCCGCCAGCGCGCCACGTACTCCGAGAACCGCAGCGTCGGCCGGTCGCCCGCCTGTCCGGCAGCGGTGCTCGCCGGCACCTCCCGCGCCCGTTCGGCCAACGTCCTCACCCCGCCTCGATCCGCAACGCCGGCAGGATAGCGCCAGCCCCGCGCGGCGAAAAGACGGCGCGCGCCCGGATCAGTGGGTCGGGTCGGCGTGTTCGTGCCCGGACGCCTCGGGATCCGCGGTCAACGGACCCTCGTGCGCGTGCGGCTCGTCCGCGTCGTGGTGCTCGCCCGCATCGTCGTCCGCGTGATCGTGCTCGCCTGCGTCCGCGTGCTTGTGCCCGGCGGCGTGCTCGTGCGCGTCTTCCTCGGCCTCTGCACCAAGATCGTGCTCGCCGTGGTGATGGCCCTCGGGCGGCGCCTCTCCGCGCACCCCGACGCCGTAGCGGAACACCAGTTCGGCGCCGCGATCGGCTCCGACAGTGAGCACGCCGACGGTGGCGAGCAGCAGCACCGCGACGAGCTTGCGGCCGAGGGCGCTCTTCGAGAGAACGCTCGCGAGCACAGCACTCAGCAGCCCCAGCCCCGAGGCGACGAACATCCAGTTGCGGTGCAGGTGCACGAGATCGTGACCGGGCGCATCGTGCCCCATGCGATCCGCAGCGATCCAGCCGCTCGCGAGCGCGGCCCCGGCCCCCAGCACCCCGAGCCACAGCAGCCAGCGCGCGAAGCCGAGGATGTCGTCGCGATCGAGTGCGAGCGCCAGTACCCAGAACAGCAG